>NZ_JBSSBR010000008.1:0-114358 GCF_054059035.1 Thermostichus sp. MS-CIW-36 | reverse complement strand
ACCAGCCTAGAGGTTCGGGCCTGTTTTGTTCTCTGGTAGAGCAGAGCAGGCTCAGGGCTACTGAAAGCCCGCTCCGTACCGCTTAGCGGTCGGAGCCGGGTAGTTTACGGAACAGGACGGCTCCACGTGCAAATTGAGATCCGGCTCTTCCACCAGCAAGGGCACGCGCTCGGCCACTTCCAGGCCAAATCCTTTCAAGCCGCTGATGTGGCGAGAGGTGTTGCTGATCAGGCGCATTTTGCGCACCCCTACATCCCGTAGGATCTGGGCGCCGATGCCGTAATCGCGCAAGTCCATCGCCACCGGTGGCGCGGTTTCAGAAAGTCCCAGATCTTGCCGGGCGTAGGACTTGATTTGCTCGATGAGACTCAGCTCCTGCTCTTGCCGGCGCAGGTACACCAGCACCCCCTTGCCCTGGTGGCCGATCATCTTCAGGGCTGCTGTCAATTGGCGGCGACAATCGCAGCGCAGGGATCCCAGCGCATCCCCTAGGGGACACTCCACATGGACGCGCACCAGGACGGGCTCAGCGGCAAATTGGGTCGGATCCCCTTTCACCAGGGCCAGGTGCTCGACTTGGTTGAGGCTATCGCGGTAGCCGTAAACCCGAAACTGGCCAAACTCCGTTGGCAGGGTGGCGGCAGCCTCTCGGTGAACCAGTTGTTCGGTGCGCAAGCGGTACTCGATGAGGTGGGCGATGGTGATGATCTTCAAATCGTGCTGACGGGCATATTCGATCAACTGGGGCAGGCGGGCCATGGAGCCATCCGGGTTTTGGATCTCGCAAATCACCCCTGCCGGATACAGCCCGGCCAACATCGCCAGATCCACCGCTGCTTCCGTATGGCCAGCCCGTTTGAGTACTCCGCCCTCCCGTGCCCGCAGCGGAAAGACATGCCCAGGCCGGCGCAGATCTTCCGGTCGCGTGTGCGGGTGAATGGCCGCCTGAATGGTGCGAGAGCGATCGGCAGCGGAAATGCCGGTGGAAACTCCAGCCTCTGGCCCAGCATCAATGCTGACGGTGAAGGCAGTTTGGTTGCTGTCGGTGTTCTGCCCCACCATCAGCGGGATCTTCAGCTCATCGAGGCGGGATCCCTGCATGGCCAGGCAGATAAGGCCCCGCCCGTAGGTGGCCATGAAGTTGATAGCTTGGGGCGTGGCAAACTGGGCAGCACAGACCAGATCCCCTTCGTTTTCTCGGTTTTCGTCATCGACCACGATGACCATGCGACCACACTTGAGGTCTTCGAGGGCTTCGGGGATGGAGTGGAAGATCGTTTCTGTCTCGGCCTGCGGGATGGCACTCATGGAAAAAGGGAGAATCTGGCGCAACCGGCCCTGCGCACCGGATCTACCGGATCTATGCTAGAGCAAACTGGGCAACAGCTAGGGATCCTGAGACAGGGTCAGTACTTGGGAATCGAGGGATCGTAAGCCTCTGCCCAGGCGAGGATCCCCCCGCGCAGGTTTCTTCCTTGGATCCCAGCAGCTTGTAGGATCTTCAGGGCTTTGGCCGAGCGTGCCCCACTCTTGCAGTGGACGATCAGCTCTGAGCCGTTAAGGAGGCGACGCACCTGCTCCACCCCGTCGCCGTTTTCAATTTGGGGCAGGGGGATCAGGTGAGCACCAGGGATCCGGCCTATCTCCCACTCATTTGGGTTGCGCACATCGACCAACACAAAGTCTTGGTGAGCATCCATCCGCGCTTTCAGCTCGGCCACAGTGATCTCGGGGATCTCTGTCTGGCCAGCTTGTTCTGTGGCTTGGGCTGGCGGGATCCCGCAGAACTGTTCGTAGTCGATCAGCTCAGTGATGGGCGGAGTAGCCGGGTTTTTGCGCAGCTTCAGCTCCCGGAAGCTCATGTTCAGGGCATCGTAAAGCAGCAGCCGCCCACTTAGGGTTGTGCCCACGCCCAGCAGGATCTTCACGGTTTCGGTAGCTTGAATAACACCGATGATGCCGGGGAGGATCCCCAACACTCCCCCTTCGGCGCAGGAGGGCACCAGTCCTGGTGGGGGCGGCTCGGGGTAGAGATCCCGGTAGTTGGGCCCATCTTCGTAGTTGAAGACCGTCGCTTGTCCCTCGAAGCGGAAGATCGAGCCGTAGACATTGGGCTTGCCCGTCAACACACAGGCATCGTTCACCAGGTAACGGGTGGGGAAGTTATCGGTGCCATCCACAATCACGTCATAGTTGGCAAACAGCTCCAGTGCGTTGTGGGCCTTCAGGGCGGTGTTGTAAACATCCACTTGACAGTGGGGGTTGATCTCCAGGATGCGGTTCTTGGCCGATTCCACCTTCGGCTTGCCCACCCAGGAGGTGCCGTGGATCACCTGCCGCTGCAGGTTGGACACATCCACCACATCAAAATCGACAATGCCGATCCGCCCCACGCCGGCTGCCGCCAAGTACAGCAACAGGGGCGAGCCAAGGCCGCCTGTGCCGATGCACAGCACTTTGCCCGCTTTCAGCCGCTTCTGTCCTTCTAGGCCCACCTCGGGCAGGATCAAATGCCGAGAAAACCGCTCCATCTCTTCGCGGGAGAGGCTGACTTGGCTGGTATCCAGGTTCAACATGCTCACAACCCTCCGGCAATAGCAGGAACGATGCTGATGACGGCTTGTTCTCCCACGGGGGTGTTGTTGCCTTGGGGCAACGTGCGCACATCCTCGTCGTTGAGGTAGACATTGACAAAATTGCGCAGCTTCCCATCCTCGGTGTAGAGGTGGCGCTTCAGCTCGCCATAGCGGGCGATGAGGTTGCCCATCACTTCGCCAACATTGCTGCCCTCGATCTCGACAGCCTCCAGGTTGTCGGTGTAGGGGCGCAGGGGAGAGGGGATCAGAACTTTGGTTGCCATGGGAGTTCGGGGAGAGATCTTGGGTATCTACTGGAGACTTTTGAGGATCCAGAGGATCTGGGCTGACCTATCCGTTTGTCGATCTTGTTGGGGCTGTCTACTGACTTTGAGGATTCAGCTATGTTACAGACAAGGTTCAGCACTAGACTACCGCTTTTTCCGGTGGTACCCATCCCAGCTTTCCGGGATCCCAACTGAACTTAGCCGTGAATTTCAGCCTGAAACAGCGGCAAAGCCCAAACGACTCTAGCTTGCCAAAGCCGGGAGCGGGGGGATGCGAATGTCTTCCAGCATCTGCATCGGCTCCCGTTGGGGCTGCTCCTGCTCATCCAAAACCCAGCTCACCACCTCTTCTGCCTTGCCCTCGCGCACACTGACGATCACACAGGAAAAGCCCCAAGGAAAAGCATGCTGCCGATCAAACTCGGAGGGAATGGCCGCATGGTTGGGATGGGAATGATAGGTGCCCAGGATCCCCAGCCCTTTGCGCACCGCGTGGTCGTTGGCCCGCTTGAAATCCGCCGGATCGATCAAGAAGCGGCGGCGGCTGGATTCTCCGTCTGCCAGAGGGTTTTCCGCTTGATCCCAGGTGTTGGTCACCGACCAAAGCTCGTGGATGATCTTGTCGGATCCCCGGATTTCCCCAATTAAAATGCCGCAGCTCTCGTGGGGAAAGGCTTGTTCGCCGTGCTGGCGGATGCTGTGAAGGTGGTCTGCCGAGAGGTAGAGGGCCATGAATCTCGCCTTTGCCGATGGAGTTACCGTTCTTTTATTCTGGCACAAGTTGGCCGGGGATCCCTCAACTTAGCTACAGCGGATGCCATTGGGGCGCAACGGGCAGGCCGTTCCGCAGAGGCCGCCGCTGCTGAAAATGTTCGGCCACCAGTGTGGCGCGGTCAGACCCGTCCATCGAGTGAACCCAGAGGTGGCTCTGGCTTTGGAGGGGTGACGGGGGCATAGTGGGGGCAACCCTGGCACGGCCCTTGGGGATGGACGGCACAGCGCAACCAGGCCGAGTGGGCACTGAAAACACAAGAGGGATCCCCCAGGGGTGGGCCAAATTCGCCGGCCCGTTGACGGCGCAGCAGCACCACTTGCCGTCGCCAATCTTGCAAAAACCGGCTGTAGGCGCGTTCTCGCCAGCGACGCTTGGCCGCATTTTCGAGGACGTGGGCGGTGAGGTTATCCAACATGGAACGATACCCAGGGAAGAGGCCAACAGGCTGGGAGTTGCGTTGGATGGCTGAGAACCTCAGGATGGCACACACTGGCGAGAAGAACCCAAGAATTGCAAACTCTCCTTGAGTTCAGTTTAAGTTTGTGGAGTTTCTTCCGATGGCTCTGGCTGCTGGTGGCGGGCCTGGGCCCGTTGCAGGGCTTCTCGCACCACAGCAAAGCCCGTTCCCCCGGCGCTGAGCCGCGTGGCCACCACCTGGCGGGGATCGATGGCTGTCAAAATGTCCGCCTCAAAGGCCGGGTGGAAGGTTTTCCAGCGCTCCAAGGGCAGATCCCGCAGCAGGATCCCCTCTGCCAAACAAATGCGCACAATCTGCCCCACCAAATCATGGGCTGTGCGAAAGGGGATCCCTTTGCGCACCAAGTAGTCGGCCACATCGGTGGCGTTGGAGAAATCTTCCTGCACAGCAGCGGCCATGCGCTCAGGTTGAAATTGGATCCCTTCCCGCAGCAGAATGGTCATCGCCTCTAGGCAGGCTTTCAGGGTATCGACCGTGTCGAATAGCCCCTCTTTGTCTTCTTGGAGGTCTTTGTTGTAGGCCAGCGGCAGCCCCTTCAAGGTGACCAACAAAGCCTGGAGATGGCCAAACACCCGCCCCGCCTTGCCGCGCACCAACTCCGGCACATCGGGATTTTTCTTCTGGGGCATGAGGCTGGAGCCGGTGGCACAGGCATCGGTGAGGGTGACAAAGCCGAACTCCTGGGAAGCCCAGAGGATCACCTCTTCCGAGAGGCGGCTGAGATGCACCAAAATCAAGCTGGCGGCAGCGTGGAACTCCACCAGGTAGTCCCGGTCGCTGACGGCATCCAAGCTGTTGGCGCTGATCCGCTCAAATCCCAGCAGATGGGCGGTGAGCTGCCGATCAATGGGCAGGGAAGTGCCGGCCAAAGCCCCGGATCCGAGGGGGCAGACATTCACCTCTTCCCGCACCCGCCCCAGCCGTTGCCAGTCTCGCCAGAACATTTCTTCATAGGCCAAGAGGTGGTGGGCCAAGCTAATCGGCTGAGCCCGTTGCAGATGGGTGTAGCCGGGCAGGATTGTCTCCAGATGCCGCTCGGCCAAGTCCAACAAAACTCCGCGCAGCTCCCAGAGGGCTTGACGAAGGTGATCGATTTGATCCCGCAGATAGAGGCGCAGATCGGTGGCCACTTGGTCGTTGCGGGAGCGCCCGGTATGCAGTTTTTTTCCCACTTCCCCCACCAAAGCCACCAAACGACGCTCGACGGCATAGTGGACATCCTCTGCCTCTGGATCGGGCCGGAAGGTGCCGGCAGCCGCCTCCTGTTGGATCTGCTCCAATCCCTGCCGGATCTGGTCGGCCTCTTGCCGGGTCAGGATGCCACAAGCGGCCAACATTTGCACATGAGCCAGGGATCCGGCCACATCGTAGGGCAGCAGGCGGATGTCGAAGCCGATGCTGGCGTTGAAGCGGGCGATGGCAGGATGCAGGGATCCCTCAAAGCGCTGGCTCCAGGGGCGAGGGGTGGAAGTTACCGTCGGCTCAGACATCGGCTGGGAACCGGAAGAATGGGGAGAAGGATTGACCACCGTAGGAAGACCCCACTGCAGTTGTGGAAAAAAAACACAGAAACCGACCGCCGACGGCCAAAACCCCGCCGGCTCAGGCCAACTGGATCCAGCTAGAGCAATGGTGACAAGGCCCTAGTGGGAGCTGGTGATGCTCTTGAGCATGTAGCCCGCCACGATCCCTATCAAAAGCGCCCAAATTTGGCCCGATTCCACAAAGCCATTCCAACCCTTGCGGATATCGCCCAGCACATCCTGTCGGAACACCTGCCCGACAATCATTTCCGTCTGGAAAGCCGCGGGGGCCGGCAAGTAAACCGAAGCGGTCTCAGACCCAGAAGGAGAGAAGTTCATGGTTGTACCTCAGGTGTAGATAACACAGTGCAGCCAACCTGGTAGCTCCACCAGCTAGAGCGTACCGCTCTGAAAGACCTACGAAACGCCAACAAACACTTCCACTCGCACCGGCGGCGCGGAGTGCTCAGCGTCTGCCGCGCTTCTGCTTTCTTCCTGCCTTAACGAACTATGGCTGGCAGCAGAGATCACCCCCACTGCCCCGCCAGAGGGATCTCCACAGGCGTGACTTCCCCGCAAGCTGCAGGTAGCCGCTCCTTGCTCTCTGAGAGAGCCACACAGACTAAAGCTGGAGCAGGCTTTAGCCCATGCAGAACGCATGCCAGAACTAACCAACTAGCCTAGTAGTCCGGCAAAACCACGTCAACCAACCCACCGTTGCTGCCCAGCCCAGTAGCGTTGAGTAGCTTGCTTGAGCTATTGTGAGCGTTGCGGCCTGCTGTCATTAACCCTGAGTTTGAACTTTTTTAGCTAGGCTGGCTCAGAGTCCGGCAACACCTTCAACACCACCAGCGTTGTATCGTCCACGGGCTCAGGCCGCAGGGAAATCTCGTCCTGCAACAGGAGCTCTGGATCCTCGGGCAGCCATAGGGGAAGAGGGTGGGATCCCCGACGGCCTCGGAAGGCATCCATCTGCTCAAACAAGCTCTCCAAAATGTCTTCGGGGGAGTCGTAGCGACGGGCAGCGTACTGGATGGCGTCCATCAGCCCAGAGGTTTCCAAGCGCTCGCCGCGGGTGTTGGCTGTCTCCGTGTAGCCATCGGTGTAGTACACCACCACATCCCCGGGTTGCAGTTGCACGCAGCTTTCCGAGTAGTGGCTGTTTTCTTCCAAGCCGATCAGCGCCCCCTCTGTGTCCAGGGGTTGAATTTCTCGGGTGCGGGCCTGCCACCACAGGGTGGGGTTGTGGGCCGCGTTGCTGAAGCAGAGGCGATGGGAGCGGGGATCGTACTCCGAATAAAACAGGCTGATGAAGCGATTGGAGTTTTCCAGGTCACTGTACATGGCCCGGTTCAGATGTTGCAGAACACGGGCCGGCGAATGGCGGTTGAGGGCCTCCGCCCGCACCATGGCGCGGGTCATGGTCATCAACAGGCCGGCGGGCACCCCTTTGCCCATCACATCCCCAATGACGATGGCCAAGCGAAAGCCTGCCGTTTCTTCAGATGAGTCGGATGTTTCCAGGCGTTCGCCGGGAATCTTGATGAAGTCATAGTAGTCGCCCCCCACTTTGCTGGCCACCCGGCAACGGGCTGCCAAGCGAATCCCCTTGACTTGAGGGCACTCCCGAGGTAGCAGTTGGGTCTGGATGTAAGAGCCAATCTCCATTTCTTTTTCCAGGGCCATCTTGCGGCGCAAGGCTGCCGTCAAGCGGTCATTTTCGATGGCCACCCCTGCCTGATCGGCGACCAAGCGCAACAGTTGTTGGCGACGTTCATCCCAGTGGTAGCCAGGCTGACGGCTGAAGACGTACAAGCGACCCTGGACAGAGTTGCGAATCAGCAGCGGCGTGCCGAAAAGGCGTACATCCGGCCCCAAGCTCTGGCGGAACCGTTCGTCCAAGAGGTGTTCAAGGGCAGGGATCTTAACAGACAGGGATCCCTCCGTTTTGAGAATGGGCTCTTGAGCCGAGAGGGTCTGGGTAATTTGCTCCATCTCAGCCCGAATCTGCTCGCGGTGATTGAGATCGGAACAATGCAGTTGATCCAACTGGATGGTGCCGTTGGGATTGAACAAAACCAGGGCTCCGCCTTCGGCATCGGTCAGTTGGCTGGCCACAAAAGCCGTCAGCTCCAGGATCTGGTTCAAGTTGTTAAAAGAGCGCAGAGCAAAAGCCAGCCACGCCAGCAGATACTGCATCCGATGGTGTTCTCTCTCCAGTTCTGCCACCCGATCCGGCATTGCAGGGGCAGGCACAATGGCCGGCTTGACCTCCGGCAGCTCTCTATCATCGGACGCAACGGCACCTGAAGAGGTGGGATCCTCATCCTGGCCGGTCTGAGCTGAGCGCAAGTCCCCCGAATTGTCCGTGGGCGACAGCGACGGAGCATTGGGGGGGAGGGGATTTTTGCCCGAATCCTGGGCCAGCAAGGACTCTGACCACAAAGAATCTGACAGCCCGGCAGGGGGCTGCCCTAAAACGGCCTTTTGGGGGCTGTGATCATCCATCGGGAAGACTGGCGTTAATCCCTTGGAAACGTAACGAAACAGCTTAGCAAAAATATCACAAGCTTCATCACACAAAGATCAAGATCCTCATTTTCCCTCACACCCGGCGATGCTGACGGGATCCCTGGCACAGCTCTCGATAGAGCTGTTCCACCCGGCTGAGGTTGTGGCTGAGGGTATAGCGCTCCAGCACCCGCTGGCGGGCCTTCATCCCCAGCAGTTGGGTAAACTCCCGTTGATCCCGCAGCAAAGGCAGCAGCGTTTGCAGCTCTGCTGTCACCCGTGTCGGATCCAGCGGGATCCCAGCTCCATCGGCCAAAACCTCGCCATCGGCACCCACATCGGTGGCTACCGCTGCCACCCCACAGGCCATCGCCTCCAGCAGCGACAAAGAGAGCCCCTCGATCAAGGAGGGCAAAACAAACACATCAGCCCCTCGCAAGATCTCGATGCGCTGCTGCTCGTCGGCAATATAGCCCAGCCAGTGGATCCCATGTTGAAGGGTGTAGCAGGGCTTGAGGGTGTTGAGCAGTGGCCCATCCCCCACGATCAGCAGACCACACTTCTCCCCCATTTGGGCGTGTTTCCAAGCCTTGAGCAGGGCTTCCAGGTTTTTTTCCGGCGAGACCCGCCCTTGATAGACGAAGATCCGCTCCAGTCCCAACCGCTGTTTGAGGGTGGAGGGCCCAGGCGCGTACTTGTCCACATCCACACCATTGGGAATGACCACCACCTGCTGGGGGCTCACCCCCAGTTTGACCAAGATCTCCCGTTGCGTTTCCGAGAAGACAATGGTGCGGTGATAGTTGGCCAAACACGGGGCGTAGAGCTGGTAGGCCAAGTATTGGGTGCGAGAGGCGATGTTGCGCCGCCGCCGGTCGAAGGCCGGGTGGAAGGTGGCCACCAGCGGCTGGTTGAGCTCAGCACAGATCTCCGGCAGCACAAAGTCGATGGGAGAAATGGTCAAGGAGGCATGTACCAGATCCGGCTGCAATTCCTTGAGAGCCTGGGTGAGCAACCGCTTGGCGTTGGGGGCCGGGATCGTGTAAATCTGCGATTTGTACAGACAGGGGAGGGAAACGTCTCGACGATCCAGCTCCGCCCTCCAGCCTTCACCACCGGGATCCAGAGCGGGCGATTGGCCGTCGTTGGTGAAGTGAAAAAAGCTAACCTGATGTCCCCGATCCAAAAGGCCGTTGGTCACCTCGCGGCTATAGGTGACGTTGCCACAGAAAGGTGTCTTTTTGCCTATCCAGGCGATGTGCATGGGCGGATCCCCGCGGAGCTGAAACGCTGAGCTGCAAAGGGAGTCTCGATGCTCAAGCCTCTACAAGAGTAGCAGAGTTAGCTCCTGCCTTGGCCCGTCCCCTCGGAAGAGGATATCCAACCTCGCGCTGCGGCAGGATTTACGAGACCTCTCTGCCCAATAGGCTCCAGGTGTACAGCCCCGCCAGCCCCGCCAGAACAGACAGGGCCACAAACATCCAGGGAAGGCCAAGGCGGGCTTCTGCCAATCCCGTGAACACCAGCGGCAAACTGAGGGCAATGTTGGCGGCGTTGTTCTGGAGCCCAAAGATCTTGCCTCGCAGATGGTCAGGCGTTTCCTCTTGGATCAAGGTTTGCATCGGCACCGCCACCAAAGCCCCCCCACAGCCCAACAGGGCAATCCAGCCCAAGCTGGGCAGCAACCAGTGGGTCGTCCAGGATAGGGCTGCCAGAGCCCCACAGAGCAGCAGGGATCCCAGGCCAACCCAGGCGCGGCGGCTCACCCGTCGGCCCGTATGGCCCACCCAAAAGGCGCCGATCCCCATGCCCAGGCCGGCAGCGGCCAACAACACCCCGAACTGATCTGGCTTCAGCTCTGCCATCACTTCGGCCATGCGCACCGCCAACACTGCCAGCGCCGCAAACAGCGAGTAGAGCACCACCACCTGCACCAAGGCAGCTCGGATCAGGGGCATCTGGCTGACATATTGCAGGCCCAAGCGGAGATCTTCCCAGAGGTGGGGGACTTCCCAACGCCGGGGCTCTAGCTTCTCGCGGGGTTGCAGCAGCAATAGCAGGGATCCCGCCAAGAGGTAGGCTCCCCCCACCAACAGCTCCGGCCCCACTTCCCAGCCCGGCAACCAATGGCGTACCCAACGATCTGCCAGGGTTAACAGCGGCTCCCCCACGGCAAACCCGACGATCAGCGAAGCCATCATCGTGGTGGTGTACAGGGAGTTGGCCGCCAGCAACTCTCGTTTCGGCAGGATCAGGGGCAAAGTCGCCTGCTCGGCAGGAGCAAAAAACTGGGTTAGAACCGAGACGGCAAAGCTCACCAGCAACAGCCCCGCAAACCCCAAGGGGATCCCCGGCCAAAGGTCGCGCCCGGCAGTGAGCCAGAGCAGCGGCGGCAACAGCAGCACTAGGATCCCACGCCCCAGGTTGGAGAGCACCAACACCCCTTTTTTCAGCCAGCGATCCACAAATACCCCTGCCAGGCTGCCCAATAGCATCGCCGGCAGCGTAAAAGCCAGCATGATGGCCGAGACCCAACCGCTGATGGAAGCCCCTTCCGGCTGAAATTCGCGGGCAACCAACCCAATCAGCAGCACCAACAACACCTTGTCCGCCAACTGGGAACACGCCTGCCCCATCCACAGCAGCAGGAAATTGCGCCGGCGCAGCACGGCCACAAAGTTGCTCAGGCCCGGCTCAGATAGACCTTGATCTTCTTTCTCTTCTTTTTGCCCTTTTTCGGGATCCTCAGGAGGTGGCTCCGGCAAGGGATCCCCAGGAGAACACTCCGGCGAGCTGAGGGCGGGGCTTGCTGTCGGCTCAGGCAAGAGAGCTTCTGACTTCAGTCCCCAACTTGGCGTTGATGCAGGTAGATCCCGGAGAGGGGAACTGGGGTGGCAGATCCCTGCCCCTCCTTGTGGCCAATCCCATCGTTGCTCCCAAGTCATGATGCTCCCCAGGTGACCTGCCCATTTCCCCGACGTCGATGCCCCAACGGACGTCAGCAGACGAAAGCAGAAACAAGGTGCCCCGATCTTATCTTGGCCCGCCTTCCAATCCACCAACCCAAATCTTGGGAATCGGCAGGCTTATCCTTCTGCGGCAGATAGAGAGCGCAAGGGATCCGGGATCGACTCGCTGGGAGCCACAAAGCTGCCCTTCTCTACAAAGGTTAAGCGCAGGCTCAGCCAACGAATAAAATCCGCGTTGGTGGATACCACTGCCCCCAGGGGCTCCTTCAACTTGTCCCGCAGGGGCTTTAACTCTGGAGCTTCCATGAAGGCCGGCTGGGGCACCCAGAAGAAATCGACAGGGTGATGGTGCTCCTCGCAGTATCGACGACGCTCCTCCAACACCTCTTCCAGGGGCTCAGAACGCAAGAAGGACAGGCTGGCAACGACAAAATGATAGGTAGTCGGTTCGGCAGCAGACATAAGATTGCTGTGGAACTGTGTTGAGAATAAAGGCTAGAGCCGGGCGTCCACCGCTCCTTGCAGATCCTCTCCCTCAGAGAGAGGCAGATTTGAGCAGATGCGGAGCCGGATCGCGGGAGCTACACAGCGGCTGACAGTCTTCCAACTGCCGGAGAACGGGTAGCCGCGCCATGACTTCCTCAGGGGGCATGGAGTGTTCTGAAGCCTGCTTGAGGGTAGGTAGAGCCTGAGCTGCCCATTCCCGAGCCCAGGGAGCGGACTCAGGAGTTTCCTTCTCCTCCAACAGCTCTTGGCAAAGGGCAGTTGAGCGCTCCAAGTCACCACTGCCCTGATAAGCCATAATCAGAGCCACACGAGCCAAAGCGCATTCTTCCGGATTTGCCCTCGAGCCATTGCGCTCGCTCAGGCGGTGCTCCTGTCTCTCTTGGATGGAACAGCAGTAGCAGAAGGACTCGAGAAGGTTGATCGCCTCCAGGTAGCGCTCCTGCTTGAGAGCAGTAATGCCGGCGCGGAGGGATCCATGAGGGTGAGACATGAGCCTAAGCACAAGAAAAAGATCTTAGACGGACTTGCACCCAAGGGTTATCCAGTTAGTGACCCGTCTTCTTATCCAAGGTTTCGTGTCTAAAACTACTATACACCCTCTGGACAAGTGGCCGCCGACTTACTCCTTAGCTTGTGGAAGGGGCGCTCAACCTTTACGGGCTAGGGTGTAGGTGCTGACATAGTGAGTTTCTCGGCGCAACACCGCACAGCCTGCCTGTTGCAGGCGCACCCCCAGATCGTCGTGGATGTAGTCGCGGTAGTAGGGTTCGTGGAAGGTTTGCATAAAGGCTTCCATCGTCTCCTTCAGCTCTGGCGAATCCAGCAGTTGCACCGAGTCGCAGATGACCACCACGCCCCCTGGCTTCACCACCCGACTCATCTCGTTGATGACATTTTGTCTGGCCGGGCCAGGCAGCTCATGAAAGAGAAAAACGCTGATGACGGCGTCAAAGGTGGCATCGGCATAGGGCATGGCCTCGGCGTTGGCGCGGATAAGCTGGGGCAGCTCCCCCGGCAGCTCCTGCAACAGTCGGTTGGCCTTGCGCAGATAGGCGGGGGAAAGATCCAGACCGTACAAAGCCGCTTTGGGCAGGGATCCCCGCAGCAAGCGCAGCATCCGCCCCGTGCCACAGGCTACATCGAGGATGTGGGGGCTGACCAAGGTGGGATCCAACGCATCTTTGAGCAGGCGAATCACCCGACGGCGCATTGCATCCGCTGTGCCCCCAAACAGCAGCTCCACCTGCAGGTCATAAAGCTCAGCCGAGCTGTCGCTCAGATAGCCGTTGGTTTGGTAATGAAAATTTTGCAGGTAGTATTTCGGATAGCCCTCGGTGGAGATGTCTTGAGAAAACTCTTGGTAACGCTTGCTGTGAACCCGCCGAGTAATTTGCGGCAAATCCAACCACACCTGTGGGTAATAGCGGGCAAAGTCCAGCCAGGGGTTGTCGAACAGGAGCGCGTGAGGGTAGTACCCTGCCTCAGCATCTTGCCAGTCCGCTTGCAGGAGTTGTTCGTAACGGGCCCGCAACACCTGTAGCGTGTCAGCGCTCACCCGCACCTTGGCCCGCGGCGGCGGGGTCCTCCCGGAGGAGAAGCTTTGCAGATCCCTGAGCACGGAGAGCATCAGATCTGAAGCTTGGGTGGAGAGCGCTTTGTGGGCAAAGCCGAAGATGTTTTTGCCCCACTGAAAAGCGCGGTAGGCAGCTTCTCCGACTGGAGATGGGATCGGCAGCGACAGCTCAGGACTTAGTTGTAGGCTCATAACCCTGCAAGGTGCGAATGAAGAATGAAGGCTTAACGTTTGTTTACACTTAATTATAGCAAGGCGGCCACGCCGGGCCGGCAGCCGCTGGGCGCGGGGAAAACCTGGCGGAATTGGATCCCTGAGCACACCCCATCTGGCCAAGCAGGGGAGTACTCTAGTGGTGTCCTCAAAAGGATGTCCCCGATTGCCCTATGAGCTGGAGGAAGGGGCTGATCAGGTCGATTTGATAATGGGAAGAGGGAGCGCCTCAGCATGACAACCAAGACGGTGTTGGTCATTGACGATAGCATCATGATTCGCAAGATGGTGGCCAGCATCTTGGCCGATCAGTTCCAAGTGGTGGAGGCCAAAGACGGGTTGACAGGGCTGGAAGCGGCCAAAAAACATCACCCCGACCTGATCCTGCTGGATTTTGTCATGCCCAAGATGGATGGCTACGACACCTTGCAGGCCATCCGCCGCGAAGACAGTCTGAAAAATACTCCTATCATCATGATGTCGGGGCTGAAGGAACAGGTGACTGCCCGCATCCCTGAGCCCTTTGTCGATTTTGACTTTATCGAGAAACCGTTTGAGGCAGATGCCCTTTTGGCTCGCATCCAAAAGGCCCTCCAGGTCGCTCCTGCCGCCGCACCGGAGCCGGGATCCGAAACCAACACCCAACTGATTCTGAACCGGCTCACCGCCATCGAGACGCTGCTGATTCAAGGTACGGAAAACTTGATCCAGCGGGAGGTGGTGGCGCGGCTTTCTGGGATCAACCAACGCCTGGCGCGTCAGGAATCCCGCAGCAGCAATCTGGAGGCCCAGATCAGCAAGCTCGCCGGCGAAGTGGAGCGACACACTCAGGGTTTGGCCTTGATCGTCAAGGAGCTGCGGCACATTCGTAAGTTGCTGGGGGGATCCTGATGTCTGAGAGGGTTTTTGAGCGAGCTTATCGGCACCTGGATGCGGTGACGGCTCTATTTGTGGCCGTGCTGCTGATTTCCAACATCGCCTCGACCAAGATCGTTCTTCTGGGGCCCTTTACCTTTGACGGGGGCACCATTCTCTTCCCCCTCAGCTACATCTTCGGCGACATCCTCACCGAAGTCTATGGCTATGCCCGCTCGCGACGGGTGATCTGGCTGGGATTTCTCTCGGCGGCCCTCATGTCGGTGACATTCATGATCGTGGGATCCCTGCCGGCCGCCCCCGACTGGCCCTATCAAGAAGCCTACGACCAGATTCTGGGCCTGACGCCCCGCCTTGTGCTGGCCAGCTTAATCGCCTATTGGGGAGGCAGCTTTGCCAACGCCTATGTACTGGCCCGGATGAAGGTGTGGACGCGGGGACGGTGGCTGTGGACGCGCACCATCGGCTCTACCTTGGTGGGCCAAGCGGTGGACACGGGTCTGTTTGTCACTTTGGCTTTTTGGGGGGTGTTCCCTGGCCTGGGCAGCTTAATACTCTCCAACTATGTGTTCAAGTGTGCCGTTGAGGTGGCGTTTACGCCCCTGACCTATGCCATTACCGGCTGGCTAAAGCAGCAAGAACAAGAAGACTACTTCGATGTGGCAACCGACTTTAACCCCTTCCGCCTCCAGCCTGTATCCAGGTGAGTCCATCAACTGCCCCAACGGATTTGGCTTTGAGAGGGATCCTATTTTGGTATAGTCAGAGCGTCATCCTATTTATCCTGCTGCCGTCCGGTGTTGCCGGGAGCTTTTATCCAAGACAAGACTTTTGTGAGGGATCCGCAAGATGATGCTTGTTTTCCAAATTGCTTTGTTGGTGTTGGTGCTTTACAGCTTGCTGTTGGTGGTGGCGGTGCCGGTGCTCTACAGCTCAGCCAGTGACTGGAGCCGGGCCAAGAATGTGATTCTGGTGGGATCCCTGCTCTGGGTGCTGATGGTGATCGGGGTGGGGGTGCTGAGTTTCCTCAAGTGAAGAAGCAGTAGAAGGGCAGGGGCATCTTGCCGTTACAATCGGCGCTGTGGGGGGCTGCACTGTGGGTATGGTGGCCCAAAGTTCTTGTTGAGATCTCTGCCAGAACTGCGTACTTGCGCACCCCGGTGAGCCCTAGGCTCTCTCGGTAGAGAGGATCCCATCCCCTACAATGGACGGCGAGATGGCGGTCTTGCCACTGGTTAGGTTGGCTGCAGGTTGCGTTGGCAAGCTTTGAGGGTGCTGAAGTGTTTCAACCAGCGGAGGTTTGGGTGTTGAGAGCAGTGATGAGAGCAGGGAAATGTTCGCAGGAACTTGGCCTTGCTCGGCGAGGAATGAGGCTGGCCTTGGCGGGCCTGTTGATGGGGAGCCTGGGATCCCTGATGGTGCCCCATTCTGCAGAGGCGCAGTCGGGTTTGGTGATCACCGGCAGTGAGGGGGTGCCTGTCCTCAGCTATCGGCTCGATTTTGGCGGGGTTCGCAGTCGTTTGGATCGCTATCGCCTGACCATTCCCCCCCAGAATGTGGCGGTGGCAGAAGTGCAGATCAACGGGGACAGGAATTTCGATGGCCGCATCGATCCGGAAAGTGTCCGCCTGGAGGTAGAAGGCCGGCCTGTAGAGCTGGATCAAGTGTACTGGAACGAGGAGTTTCGCTCTCTAGAGGTGGTGGCCCGTCAACCCATTGCTGCCGGTCAGGAGATCCGTCTGGTGCTCTCCAACGTGCGCAACCCTTCATCTGCCGGTATCTACCGTGTGGAGGCGCGGGTACGGGGTACGGAACCCAACCCCCTCTTCCGGAATGTGGGCAACTGGCTGATTACCATTGAAGACCCAGAGCGGATTGGCTTCTGATCTATTGACCCGATGATCTGACCTACTGTTGATCTTTGCGGCGATCCTATAGGCACAGCCCTTTTGCGGGTCTGGGACAGCGACACCCAAGTTCCCGGCCAGTTGGGGTGGGATCCCTCTGCAAGTGTTTGTTCGCCGTGGTATGGGCTGCTGGAAAAAGCCGGAGTTCTGAGTTTTTCTAAGAATGGGGATTGTGCAAATCCGGCAAGTTTGGGTGGGGGAGTGTTTACCTTGTTGCTTGCTGACACCTGGTATCCCAATTGGTGGCAAGCTCTGATTTTGGGCATGGTGCAAGGGATCACCGAATTTCTGCCCATTAGCAGCACGGCTCATCTGCGGGTGTTTCCGGCTTTGGTGGGGTGGCCGGATGCGGGAGCTTCGTTTACGGCGGTGATCCAGTTGGGCAGTTTGGGGGCGGTGCTGATCTACTTTGCCTCTGACCTGCGCCAGTTGCTCCTGGGCTCCTGGAAAGCCTGGCGAGAACGAGATTTCCAGCAGGAGCCTTGGCGGCTGTCGGTCGGGATCCTGGTGGGAACAGTGCCAATTGTGGTTGCCGGCTGGGCCATCAAGGCCATTTGGGGATCCCCGCCCCGCCAGTTGTGGGTGATCGCCGTCGCAGCCATCGGCTTGGCTGTGTTGTTGGGCTGGGCAGAGCAAACGGGCAAACGCCAGCGAGACCTTCACAGCTTAGGCATTTGGGATGGGATCTGGGTAGGGCTGGCCCAAGCTTTGTCCCTGATCCCTGGGGTGTCGCGCTCCGGCTCGACGCTGACGGCAGGGCTGTTTCTCCATTTGCAGCGCTCGGCTGCCGCTCGCTACTCCTTCTTGCTGGGGATCCCGGCATTATTTTTGGCGGGGGTTGTGGAGTTTATCTCCGAGTTCGAGGCAGAGGCCCTGCTGCCGCAGGGGTTGGGCACTCTTTCTGCTTTTGTCTTTTCCTATCTCTCTATCGATTGGCTGATTAAGTTTTTGCAGCGCAGCAGCACTTGGCTGTTCATCTTTTATCGGATTGGCTTTGGCTTGTTTATTATCTTGGGTTTAGCGCTGGGGTTCCTAAGACCCTAATCAAGCTCAGTCAACTACAATCCACGGGGATCCCTGAGGTGGTCACTCCTTTCTGGCTGCTTTTCCCACTGAGAAGATTGGCAAAATGGGATCCCTGCCTGAGGAGGTGGAGGCTCAGATTCGGTCTTTATCGGTGGAGCGCTTGGAAGAGCTGGGTCTAGCCTTGCTGGAGTTCCAGTCGTTGATTGACCTCACCACCTGGCTTGATGGATTCAGCCATTAAAGGTTCTCCCCTTCAAAAAAGGGCTCCGTATCATACGCTGACCAATCTAAAGATTGGGCCTGTGTGTTGCAGCGCACTTGCACTTTGTTGAAGCAGATGTTAGTTTCTACTTGAGCATCAGGCTGCAAATCCAGTCTTGCTCTTGTCGGGTGATGAACGGTAGATCCTCCTGAGAGAGTTCCTTCTAGGGATCCCTGCCCTAATTTTGTGTTGCTTGTAGCTCCAATAGAAGGATTGCCGGATCCCTGTGGGGGTCACTTGTGCCACTTGAACTGCTAGAACCAAGGCGATTATGAACGGCCTCAGGATACTGCTTATGTTGATGCTCTCTTCTGTGTTGGTGTTGCTGTGTTGGTGCAGTGGCGGGGGAGGTTCTACCCCCAGTGCAGAAGAAGAGCCCAATCCTGATCCCACTACTGGATTTGTGCCAGAAAATCCGGGTGAGGATCCCTCTCCAGATATGATCCCGGTCGATGAACTGGATAGATTGTTTCCGAATTTGCCACCGGATCCTGGAGAAGAAGGGAAGCAAACTTTGGAGGGGATTGATGCCGATGGAGATGGCGTGCGTGATGATGTGCAGCGCTGGATTTACCGCCGGTATCCCAATGATGAGCTGAAGCGGAAGGCCATGCTGCGATACGCCAAAGCTTTACAGGCAAGCATCGTGAATGTTGACAGGGATAGTCGAGACCAGGTGCGTGCAAGAGTGCTTGATCGTTTCCGAGCAATTCGATGTGCGCGGTTAGCATTTGGCGGGGCAAATGAATTCGACCTGATTGATGAAGTTGCTGAAGCAAGAAGGGAAGTGGAATTTCAAATGCTTAACACCCAGGAAAGAGTTATTGCAGATTTAACTGTTGATGCCAAGTTCTCTGGACAAGTCGTTGGCGCAGAAGAATCGACATGTACTGACCCAATTCGCTAGATTAGTGAGGATAAATGGATGTTCGGTCGAAATACTGTTCGTCTTGTTGTTTTATTGTGCTGTTGCCTGTCTGTACTGATTCTCAAGTCTTGCTCATTACCGAACAAATCAACTATCTACTCAGTCGTTTCTCCCAACCTAGGTTTCAATACTACTGAATCTATTCTTAAGTCTAGAATCTATTATATTAACGGGTTAGCAACTGCAAGAGATGACGCAGAAAGAAATCGTGATAGGATCATTGCTGCCATTGGAGGAAATGAAGTTTGGTGGCCTGTCCAAGGCTTTCGAGTAACCAGCCAGAATTCTATTCCTGTGCCCTTTACCGGGTGACCCCTAGTGGAGGGTAGGAGCAAGCAGGAAGGCTTGGGCTATGACTTAGAGTATTTATTCACCCGCCTGCGACACGGTATGGACAACTTGCTCCTGTTGAAGAGCTTGCAGCACCTGGGGCAAATGCTCCGCCAGCCGTGCCGGATCCACCCCTGTTAGACCGCGTTCCCGCGCCAGCTGGATAGCCGCTTGGGCATGCCACCACACCCCGGCACAGGCGCAACTGAGCAAGGCGGGAGCGTCCAAAGGTTGATCGGCTTGAGCTCTTCTTCGCGCCACTAGGCCCCCGATCAAACCGGTCAAGACATCGCCACTGCCACCCCGGGCCAAAGCCGGCGTGCTCTCCGGATTCACCCAGCATTCCCCAGTGGGAGAGGCGATCACCGTCCGCGCCCCCTTCAAAACCACCACGGCTCCACTCTGGGCTGCCGCCCTTTGGGCTGCCTCGATGCGATCGTGGAGCGGGATCCCCGGGAAGAGCCGCCGAAATTCCCCCAGGTGGGGGGTGAGGATGGCTTGGATCCCTTTTTCCTGAAGGCGCTCTACCCCCATCTCCGCCAGAGCATTCAGCCCATCCGCATCGATCACCCAGGGGATCCCGGCCCAATCCCGCAGCAGGAGTTCCAGCAGAGGCAAACGGGTTTTTCCCAAGCCTGGCCCCACGGCCACCGCCTGAAAGGGTTTCAAGGACTTCGTCCCGCTGTCGCGATCAGCCACCGGCGGCAAAGAAGGGATCCCTTCCCAGGCATGAACCAAAACCTCTGGCAAGGCGCTGTGGATCAGTCCTTTCAACTCCGCCGGCGCCGCCATCGTCACCATGCCCACCCCGCTGGCGCGGGATCCCAGCCCCGCCAACACCGCTGCTCCAGCATAGGCTGCCGAGCCTGCCACCAACAACAGGGATCCCTGGCGGTATTTGTGGGTATCCAAAGGGGGATCCGCGGGAAAGTGCTGCCAAGGCCGCAGCAACAATCGGGGAACCTCCACCTCTGGGTAGGCCCAAGGGGGGATCCCAAAATCAACGCGATGTAACCGTCCTACCCAAGGCAGAGCCGCTTCCTGCCACAACCCCCGTTTCCAAAGGCCAAGGGTATAGGTATGGCTGGCGCGAATGCAGCAGCCCCAGACTTCCCCGGTTTGGTCGTTGAGGCCAGACGGCAAATCCAGGCTAAGGATGGGGATCCCACTGCCATTGGCCCACCCCACCGCCCCCGCCCAAGGCTCCCCCAAGGGTCGGTTCAGACCGATCCCAAACAGGGCATCGATGAGCAAATCGCAATCGGCCAGCTCTTCAAGACTCTCCACAAACTCTGCCCCCAGCGCCTTGAGATAGCGGGCGTGGTCTGCCGTCAGGGGTTTGAGATCCGGCTTGCCCAGCCACACCTTCACCGACTTTTGGGCCAGCCATAGCTCCCGCCCAACCACCAACCCATCGCCACCGTTGTGCCCTGTCCCGCAGAGGATGCCAATGCGCTGGGCTTGCGGAAAATCCTTCTGCAACTGAGCAACAACGGCCAGCCCCACCTTCTCCATCAGAGCGGCAACGGGCATGCCGGCAGAGAAGATCTGCCCCTCAAGGCGCTGCATCTGCGCGGAACTGACCAGGCTGATGGCCGGATCGAACTGGCAACGAGAACCCATATCGCTACGCAACGCTGTTGCAACCGGCGGCATTGCTGAGGGGAGAGGGCTCATGGCTAAGTTGCGCTAATCGAGCTTAGCTCTATCACATTCCCGTCGGGATCCCGGACGAACACTGCCGCTCGCCCGGAAGCGCTCGGTTGCACCTCATACCCTTCCTGCCGCAGGCGAGCCTTCACCGCTTCCAAGTCATCTACCCCCAGCGCCACATGGGGATTACGCCCCCACTTTGAGGATCCCGTTCCGCTTCGCTGCCGTGGATCCATCGGCTCCTCGGCCACGATTAAATGAATTTGGGAGGAACCCACTTGATACCAAGCGCCGGGAAAGTCAAACGGCAACCGTTCCACCTTGGGGATCCCAAGCACTGTCCCGTAAAAATGTTCGGCTCTGGCCAGATCGCTCACCCAAAGGGCGGTGTGCAGGTGATGATAGGTTGGCTTTTGGGGGGCAGTCATTGTCTTGTTGGGAAATCTTGACCGTGGGGCTTTGCAAGGCCGACGCGAACATCAATATTTTCTCCGAACGGCAAGCCAAACCCGTAAGCTAAGGTGGAGCTAGCGCACCCGCGACAACCGTATCTTTGTTTTCGCACAGGGGTTGGCCCATGGGATCCCGCACCAAGTTTTTTGGCACGGTCTTGGCCATGCTGGCCGTGAACAGCATCTACATGCAGTTGCAGCAGCTTTCCCTGAGGCTGGAGGAAAGGGATCCCGCTCCCTCTGAGCAGTCTTCTCCAGAGCCTCAAAGCAGCAAGGGCTCCGTCCCGCTTCCGCGAGCGGAACGGCTGGATCCCTGGCACCGTGTTGCCCAAGTCTTGCAGGGTCTGTGGCCCGGCGATGCGAGCTTGAAAGGACTCCGTTCCGCCAACGCGAACGGGATCCTGTCGCCAGAGTCCACGTCCCCCCTGGAGCCTTGAGTGCCAAGCTGAGAGGGGATATGACGCTTTGCAAAGGGGATCAAACCCCGTACCATAGAGGAGCAGGTTTCTCCGTTTCTCTGTTTTCAATCCCCAGGACTCACCATGGTGCAGCCGTCAGCGACCTCTGGGCAAAAGCCGATTGTGATCGCCCCTTCCATCCTTTCAGCCGATTTCAGCCGGTTGGGGGAGGAAGTACGGGCAGTGGATGAGGCAGGAGCCGACTGGATCCATGTGGATGTCATGGATGGCCGCTTTGTGCCCAACATCACCATTGGCCCGTTGGTGGTGGAAGCCCTGCGCCCGGTGACGGCCAAGCCCCTGGACGTCCACCTGATGATTGTAGAGCCGGAGAACTATGTGGCGGATTTTGCCAAGGCAGGGGCCGACATTATTTCCGTGCACGCAGAGTCCAGCTCCACCATTCACCTGCACCGCACCCTCAGCCAAATCAAGGATCTGGGCAAGCAAGCGGGCGTGGTGCTCAATCCGGCCAGCCCTTTGGAGCTGATCCAATACGTGCTGGATCTGGTGGATCTGGTGTTGATCATGAGCGTCAACCCCGGCTTTGGCGGCCAGAGCTTTATTCCAGCAGTGGTGCCCAAAATTCGCCAGTTACGGGCCATGTGTGATGAGCGCGGCCTGGATCCCTGGATCGAGGTGGATGGTGGCTTGAAGGGAAGCAACGCTTGGCAGGTGATCGAGGCAGGAGCCAATGCCATTGTAGCCGGTTCGGCAGTGTTCAAGGCCAAAGACTATGCAGAAGCCATTCGCAGCATTCGCAACAGCCGCCGTCCCGAGCTGGTGACAGTTTAAGGTGACAGTTCATTTTGAAGGAAACTGCTCCCTTACTGAAATCCGGCTTGACCCCAGCGCTGCGCTGAGCCAACTCCTCACGTGCCTTTAGCGCAAAGCAGCAGCCCCTTTCTGGGCAGCGTGAGGCCCCGTCCCGCTGTTGACGGCAGTTGTGCCCAGGCAATGGGGAGGCACATCGACGGAGGGGGGGATGATCGGCTGGGGCAAAGTGGGGCTGAAAAAAGTCTGACAAAAAGGCACGCGATTGCGCTGAATATCGGCAAGGTAGGGAGGAGGAATGGTGCCCAAATAGGCGCCCAGCACCTGCTGCTCGGGATCCTCTGGCAGTATTTGGTAATGCAACATCAGGCGATTATCGGGAAACCAGGCGCGGATAAGCCTTTGCAGGGCCTTCAAGTTGAAGCCCGGCTCTTCAGGGTTGCGAATCAGGTGCATTCCCGCCAGGCGCCCGCCGACAAAATAGGCTTGCACATAAAACCCACGGGCATAGATGGGGGGCTCCAAGGAGTTCTGAGATGAAGGGGAATCGGGCAGGTAAAGGGCTTCACCCCCAGGACGCAGTTGCCAGCGGCTCCAGCGGGGATCCTCCCGGTCGCTGGAAATGGTCTCCCAATTGTTGGCGCGGGCGTAGCTCAAGAAGCGCTCCTCGACCATGCCCAGATAGAGTATTTCCATTTGCAAGGGCAGCCGAGCCCGGGTTTGCAGCAGGGGTAGAGTGCGCACTTCTCCCTGCTTGAGCACCAAGGTTTCCCCCAGCGCCGAGCAAGGGACACCTATGAGCATAGCCATCAGCAACCCTGTTCCAATTGCCCGTCCAATCTGGCTGAGGCCGCGCCTTGCGAACAGCTCTAGCCGGAGAGGTAAAAACTGCGCCACTGGCTGCGGCTGTGGCCCATTGCCCCTCAAAACCGTCGAAGCAGGAATGTAGGATGAGATCAGCACAGCAAAAAAGCAGGGTAGTAGGTAACCGATCCTAACCCAAAGAGACAAGGTTCTTCGAGAATCTTAATCTGGTCTCTGAGGAAAGTTGCTTGCCAGTCTGCCCTGCCGATGGTTTGGGTAGCGAATGCGCATTACCCTCGAGAATGGCATTCCCGCTGCAGCAGCTTCTGACCGGACAGAATGGCCGGGATTGATCGTCATTGCCGGCCCCACGGCCACCGGGAAATCTCGACAGGCGCTGCTTTTGGCCCAACGGCTGGGATCCCCGTTGTTGAACGCCGACTCTCGCCAGGTCTACCGCGAGTTTGACATCGGCACGGCCAAGCCCACCCCTGCTGAGCGGGCTCTCTGGCCCCACGAGTTGATCGACATTGTTGATCCCTGCCACACCTACACGGTGGCCGAGTTTCAGCAGGCGGCCCAAGCCCGCATCGCCGAGGCCCATCGGCAGGGACAGACGCCCATCCTGGTGGGGGGCACCGGTCTCTACATCCAGTCGGTAACCTCCGGCCTGGGGATCCCTGCGGTACCTCCGCAGCCCCAACTGAGAAGACAACTGGAAACTTGGCCCCCTGAGATCCGCTACGCCTGGCTGCAGCAGTTGGATCCCGTTGCCGCCCAGCACATTCATCCCCATGACGCAGTGCGCACGCTGCGGGCTTTGGAGATCGTCTACACCACCGGGAAGCCGGCTTCCAGCCTACGGCAGGCCCATCCCCCCCATTACCCCATCTTGATCCTGGGGCTGCGCTGCCCAATGCCCCGTTTGGAACAACGCATTGCCCGGCGCACGGCGGAGATGATGGAGCGGGGGTGGATCGAGGAGGTGAAAACCCTGCGGGAGCGCTACGGGCCAGACTTACCCCTCTTGCAGACCTTGGGCTATGCGGAGATCGGCGCTTATCTGGAGGGGCGGATCCCGGAAGCCGAACTGCAACCCCTGATTGTGCGGCGCACCCGCCAATTTGCCAAACGGCAGATGACTTGGTTTCGAGCCATGCTGGGGATCCAAAAGGGCCATGCCTACGGCACCCTGTCGGGAAGGGGTCGATGCGTGGCCCTGTGGCTGGACTGCGAAGCTGAGGATTTGCCGGAGCAGATCTGGAAGCAGGTCAAGGCTTGGATGGCAGCTCCGACCACTGTTGAAACCAGTCCCGCCGCCGCTGAGCATCGGCTTTTCGATCCGTAAGGATCTCCAACACCCGCACCCCTTGGGCAGGTAAGGGATCCAGAGCTTCGGCCAGCTCCTGCCAGCTTTCCACTCGGCGATGGGGAATGTGGTGGGCCTGACAGAGCAGGGCAAAATCCACCGCCTGGGGCGTGGCGAAATAGGGCTCGAAGGGTGGGCCCACCTCAGCGATGGGCAGCAGCTCAAAAATCCCACCCCCCTGGTTGTTGATGAGGAGAATGGTCAGGGATCCCCGCACCTGTTGGCCGAGCCGTAGGCCACTGCTGTCGTGGAGAAAGGCCAGATCCCCGGTCAGCAGCACCGTTGGGCGTTTGTGAGAGCCGTGGGCCACCCCAAGGGCGGTAGAGAGAATGCCATCGATGCCGTTGGTGCCGCGATTGAAGTAGGGACGGATGCGGCGGTCGTTGGGGGGCCAAAACCACTCCACATCCCGCACCGGCGTGCTGTTGGCAATAAACAGCGGAGTCTCTGGGGGCAAGTGGTGGGCCAGCCACCAGGCAACCTTGCCTTCAAACCACTCCGATAGGTCAGTCATGGCCTGGTCTAGGGCAGCACGGATTTGTGCTTCCGCTGTCAGCCAGCCCTGCAGAAAAGTTGTTCGCTTGGCCGGCGCTTCCGGGATCCCGGAGACCCACTCTTCCACGGCAAAAGGCAAATGGGTGGTGGGGTTGTGCAGGGGATCCCCATTCTCAGGGCGGGGATCCAACCGCCAAACGCGGGGAGCAACCTTGGCCAGGGTTTGCCGCAGCGCTTTGCTGGTGGGCAGGGATCCCAGTTGGATGACTTGCTGCGGCCAAAGCTGGGGATCATCCCGCTGCAGGATGAGGTCGTAGGTGGTGATGAGATAGGGGTTGAGGGAAGCGTAGTTGCGCAGGGGAGAAAGCCCCTCCGCCAGAACCGGCCACCCCAAAGCCGTCGCCAAACGGGCCACTGCCTCCACATAGCGCTGGGGATCCAGCGGTTGAGCCGGCCCCGCCAAGATCACCCCCCGCTCACAGCTGCGCCACTCCTGCCAAAAAGAAACCGTCTCCGTCTGAAAAGGGCTCCGCACCGCCTGCAAGGAAGAGCCGGTGCATGGAGGAGCAACCCCACGAAAAAAGGTCTTCTCGAACTCCGGATCTTCCTGTAGATGGAGCAGCGGCGCAGTGCTGCCATCGGCAATGGGAGCCAAGGGATCCCGGAAAGGCACATTTAAATGCACCGGGCCGGGAAAAGGGTAAAGGGTGCGCTCCCAGGCGTGAACCAGGGTCTGGCGCAAGTAGGCCAGGGCTTCTGGAGCCGCGCTGGGCAGGGCCAACTCCGCCTGCCAGTTGGGGTAATGGCCGTAGAGCTTCACCTGGTCAATCGCTTGGCCGGCGCGGCAGTGGCGCAGCTCCGGGGGCCGATCCGCCGTCAAAACCAAAAGCGGCCAGCCACTTTCTGCCGCCTCGATGAGAGCTGGGAAAAAGTGAGCGCCAGCGCTGCCGGAAGTACACACCAGGGGGATGGGCTGCCGGGTTTGCTGGGCCAACCCCAGCGCAAAAAAGGCTGCCGACCGCTCATCCAGCACCGGGATCGCCTCGATGTCGGGGTGCTGGGCCAGGGCGTAGGTCAGGGGGGCTGAGCGGGATCCCGGAGACACCACCGCTAAACGGCAACCCAGCCGACTCAAGGTTTCGGCCAATAGGGATCCCCAGAGGGTGTTGAGGTTGCGCCAGTCCAGCCGCCTTGGCAGGACAAAGTTTTCACCGGTCACATTTCAGCAGTCAGAGTGGAGACAAGGTGTTGAGATCGAATCGGGATCCCGGCGGCAAAAAGTGAATGCGGGCATTGTGCAGCCGAAAATACTCATCCGCTGCCGCCTCCTGAACAGTCGAGTACAGTTGCGTCCCGTCTACAATCGTCACCGTCCCCAAGCCGATCACCTCCATCACATCGTTGGCCTGGATCACCACCGCCGTATTCTCGTCAATGCCGATACCCAGACATTGGGGATAGTGGGCCACCGCCGTAACCAGCCGCACCAGGCGATTGCGCTGATGGAAATGTTGATCGATGATGACGCGAGGCAAAAGGCCCAGGCCTGTCTTCACCGTTACAATTGCCGGCGTGGGCGGTTCTCCGCTGTAGCCGCGGGAGATCATCTGCTGCCCCAACGCAGAAGCTCCGGCGCTGGTTCCGGCAATTACCGTCTGCCCCCGCTGCCACTGCTGTCGAATGGCCTCCATCAGCTCGCTGTGGGCCAGCACCTCCGCCAGCCGCTCCTGATCCCCACCCGTAAAGTAGATGCCGGTGGAGAAGCGGATTTTCTCAACGTTATCGGGATCCCTCGCCTCCATCGGGCTGCGGATATCCAGAACTTGGAGGCTGGCCGCCCCCATCTGCTGAAAAATGTTGGCGTAGATCTCCCCCAGCACCGCCGGGATCCCAGAAGCCGCGGGCACGATGGTGATGTGGGCAGACTTTCCCCCCGCTCGGCGGAAGAATTCCCAAAGGATGTGGCGCTCATTTTCCTTGTCCTCTGCTCCCCCGACGGCGATGATGTCGGAACGGGCGGTGATGGGATCCTTCACGGTAGAGCGGCTCAGGGGTTGGGCGTCGTTTGTCGGGGTGGAAGGAACTCCGTTCCACTCCAGCTCACGGTGGGCAGCAGAAACATCAGGCAAATGGGGCATGGAGCGCGAGGAAGATTAAAATGGGCACATTTCACTTTCACTATGCTACGGCTTGGAATTCGGTTTGGCGCAGCTCAATTCCAGATTTCACGGAAGAGTCAGGGGTTGGTTAGGGGTCTCAAAAGGGGGAATAATGTTCATAAGAACACCCCTCGTCTCGTCCTTCGGTTCACCCAGCAGGAGCATCCATGGCCAGAAAACCTGACGGATATCTTGTCCACATCATGCTGGAAGGTGGACAAACCATGCAGGTACGGGTCAAAGAAGCCAGAGAATACACCGAGCTGATCAACAACCTCATGGTGGGCGGCGAAGAGTTCATCACCTTGCCCAAGCAAATGGACAATGAGTACATGATCGTGCGTCCTCAACGGGTGTCCGGCGTGTCGGTGGAGGCAATCTACGCTTCCAGCGTTGGCATCGACCTATGAAATTGGGGATCCCTTGCCCAAAGAACGGAATAGCTGGGGATCCCAATACAAAACCCCCGCCACCAGAGCAGGGGCTGCCAGAGGGCTAGACCCTGAAGGGCCTAGAATTCATGGCGTTGGTAGGTCACCCTTGTGGAGGCAAGATCACCTTGTCGATCACGTGGATGACACCGTTGGAAGCTTCAATGTCGGCTGTTACCACATTGGCATCGTTGACCTTGACACCATCAGCCAAAGAGATCTCCACAGGAGATCCTTCGACCGTAACCACTTCCCCAGCTTCCAAAGAGGTGGAGAGAACTTTGCCGGGCACCACGTGGTAGGTGAGGATTTGGATCAATCGCTCACGGTTTTCCGGCAAGAGCAACTCCTCCAAAGTGCCTTCCGGCAGAGCTGCAAAAGCCTCATCGGTGGGAGCAAAGACGGTGAAGGGGCCTTCCCCAGAAAGCACTTCCACCAAGTCGGCAGCCTCCAAAGCTTGGATCAGGGTGGTGAAAGAGCCGGCCTCAGCAGCAACATCCACAATGGTTCTACTAGCAGCAGCGGTTTTCACGCTTTCAGAAGTCGCGCCCTGGCTGCTGGCATTGACCATAGGGGCTGCAACCAACGTGGTGGCTGAGGCAACGGCCAAAGAGAGAGTGAAGAGATTGCGAATCATATGCTGTAACCCTTCGTAAAGATTAGGTTTACATTCCTTAGAGACGTAGGGGAGCCTGTTCGAGTTCCTAAAAATCAAAAAAATCTTGGAAAAAGATACTCTCAACGTGCGAAACGTAATCTACGCAAGGATTTTGGGATTATGCTCCACTGCTTTTAGATTTGCAACAACAACTCCGGTACGTTTGCCAGCCAACCACAACGACCTGAAAAGGGATCCTTTCAAGCCGAGAAATCTATTACATTTATTTACATTTTCATTGCAAGAGCCGGCACACTAAGAACCGGCAGCTTTGCTGTGCCGGGCAAAGGGGGTGAAGAGGCATTCAACAACTGCAGCTATTCTTCTTCGGGCTCGAAGTCTTCGTCGTAGTCGTCCCCGATCAAATCGTCGATATCATCGATATCTTCTTCCAAAGCCATCTCAGGGACTTCAATAGGCTGCTCAATCAACCGGCCTTCCTGGCGCAACCAATCGAGAATGGAAAGGCTGCTGGGGGAGGGCACCACCGTTGGCGGTTGATCGCGGGGTTCTTCGCGCAGAGAGGGATTGTGGTAGTACATGCCGTACAGAAGGCAGCTATCGACGAGGAATGAGCCCGGCTTGGGCTAAGCCCCTCTCAACAGAGGGACGCGGGCTTTTCATCAGCCGTTTCTTAGCTTAGCCTACGCCTGCCACTCCTGCAAAAAGCGGTGCAGCACCCGCTCCAGTTCAACAGCCCGCGCTGCCTTGAACAGCAGCCGATCCCCGGCTTGCACGTGATGGAGCAAGATTTCCAGCAGTTCGGATACCTCCTCGCAGCGTTCTGCCTGGGCTGCCGGTTTTTGGTCGAGCAGCGGTTGCATCTCCCCTTCCGGATCCAAGAGCAAGACCCGATCCAGCCCCAGAGGGGCAGCCGCCCGACCCACCTCTGCATAGAGCTGAGGCGCATGCTCTCCCAACTCCCGCATCGGGCCGAGAATGGCCCAGCGCCGTTTTCCCGGGGTTTGGGCCAGCAGGTGTAGAGCCGCGATCATCGCTTCCGGCGAGGCATTGTAGGTTTCGTCCCAGATTTCCACATCTCCTGCCAGCTTGAGATGGCGGTTGCGCCCCTCCAGAGGGGTGGGCAAAGCAATGGGTTCTCGGAGCCGCTCCCAATCCAGCCCCAAGCTGCACAGAGCAGCCAGCACTCCCATCCAGTTGAGGGCATGGTGTCTTCCCGGCAAGGGCACCGGCAGCGTTAGGCCCTCCACAGTTACCGTTTGGGCTTGGGGATCCCATTCTCCCCGTAAGTCCCCCCGATCCAGACCATAGGTAAGGGTTTGTCCCGACCACAGGCTGGCGGCGGTAGACAACAGCAAGGGATCTTCTCCATTGAGCAGAGCCACCCCCTGCCCTAGCTCCTGCAGCAGCTCGCACTTGGCAGCAGCAATGGCCGCGCGGGATCCCAGTCTGCCGATGTGGGCGGTGCCAATATGGGTGATCAAGGCGTGGGTGGGCTGAGCCATCTGAGCCAGGCGGCGAATTTCTCCGGGGCCTCGCATGGCCATTTCCAGAACCACAAACTGATGCTCCGGTTGCATCTGGAGCAGGGTTTGAGCAACCCCGATGTCGTTGTTGTGGTTGGCCTCACTTTTGAGAACTGTGCCGTAGCGGGATAGGGCAGCCGCCAGCATTTCCTTGGTGGTGGTTTTGCCTGCTGAGCCCGTGATGGCTACTACGGAGGGGGGAAACTGCTCCCGCCAGCCTCTGGCGATGCGCTGGTAGGCAGCTAGGGTATCTGAGACTTGAAAATGGGGCCCGGCCACCGGACGCTGGCTGATGACGGCAATGGCCCCTCCGGCCAAAGCTTGCGGAATGAAGTCGTGTCCATCAAACCGTTCCCCCCGCAGCGCCACAAAGACTGACCCCGGCTGCAATTGGCGGCTGTCGGTGCAAATGGCTTGGACGGGAAGACCCAACAAATGGGGATCCCCCTGCAGGGGAGTTTGCAGCAGGTCAGCCACAGTTCGTAAGGTCAGCATCGGGCAGAAACTCCAATTCGCCTACAGCCTCTTCGTCTATGGTCATTTCAGACCCGATTGAGACATTTCCCAAGCGCTCCCCCTCACCCCCAGCCCCTCTCCCAGGGGGAGTCAGCCCTCACCCCCAGCCCCTCTCCCAGGGGGAGAGGGGAGTTGGGGATAGCTGTACAGCTTTTTTCAGCGTTGTTTACCACAGCCAGTGTCAATCAATCTCTTGCGTGGGAAGGCTCCCGCTTGGCTACGGAACTCCCATGAAGTCGGAAAAAGCTGTAAACCCAGTTCCTGGGCAACGCCAATACACGACTGGGTATAGGAAGTTGTCAGCTGGGTTGCAGCGTTTCGATCCCAGTCGGGAGGGCGATGATGGCCTCTTTGGCCATACCGATGAACAGGCCATGTTCCACAACCCCCACCGTCCCCTTGAGTTGATCGGCGATCTTGGCAGGATCCGCCATGGGGCCGAATTGGCAGTCGAGGATGTAGTGCTGCTCGTCCGTCAAGTAGGGATCCCCGTTGGCATTCCGCCGTAAGGTGGCTGTGCACCCCAGAGCCTCTACCCGCGCCAAGGTGGTCTTCCAGCCAAAGCGCACCACCTCTACCGGCACCGGGAAGCGAATGCCCAACTGCGGGACTTTTTTAGAGGCATCGGCGATGATGATCAGCTCGGCGGCGCTGGCCTCCACCAACTTTTCCCGCAACAGGGCCCCTCCTGCCCCTTTGATCAGGTTCAGGGATCCCACTTCAATCTCGTCGGCCCCATCGATGGCCAGATCCAGGCGCGGCTGCTCTTCTAGGGTAGCCAGCGGGATCCCCAGGGAGCGGGCCTGTTCAGCCGTGCGCTCCGAGGTGGGCACGCCGATAATCTGGAGACCTTCGGTTTGCATCCGCTCTGCTAGGGCGCTGACGGCAAAGGCGGCTGTGGATCCCGTGCCCAGCCCCACCACCATCCCCGACTGCACCTTTTGAACTGCAGCCCGGGCTGCCGCCTGTTTCAGCTCATCTAAAGACTCGGTCCCGCTGCCGCCAAGGGTAGTCATTCCCAGCTCCTCTCCCGTGGATGAAGATCCTACCAAAGTGCTTTGCACCGCTACCGCCCGCTCCAGCTAAAACCCTCCGGCGCTGCCACCACCCGACCGAAGAGATCATAGGGCTCGGCGTGGGTGATCTGCACCGGCACCAGGGATCCCAGAGAGCCCTCCCCACGCACGTACACCACCCCGTCCACTTCGGGGGCAAAGCGAGGGGAGCGGCCAATCCACTCGCCGGTTCTGGGGTTTTCCTGCTCCAAAAGTACAGGTACCACTTGGCCCACCTGCTCGCGGTTGCGGCGGAAGGCAATGCCTTGCTGCAGTTGCATTAGACGGGCGCGGCGCTCTTGTTTGACAGCCTCTGGAACCTGATGGGGGAGGTGGTAGGCAGGGGTGCCCTCTTCGGGAGAAAAGGTAAACACCCCCACATGGTCAAACTGATGGCGCTGGACAAAGTCTAGTAGATGCTGGAAGTGCTCCTCCGTCTCCCCAGGAAAGCCGACGATAAAGCTGGTGCGCAGCACGGCATTGGGCAACGCCTGGCGCAGCCGCTCGATCACCCGGTCGTTGACCTGCCCTTGCCAGGGGCGATTCATAGCCTTGAGGATCTCAGGATGGCTGTGCTGTAAAGGCAGATCCAGGTAAGGCAGGAAATTGGCGGTCTCTTGAATGGCCTCCACCACGGCGGGGGTAATGCCCGTGGGGTAGGCGTAGAGCATGCGGATCCAGGGAATGGGGATCTGGCCCAGGGCGCGGATAAGCTCAGCCAAGCGCGGCTCCCCGTAGAGGTCGATCCCGTAGTGGGTGGTGATCTGGGAAATTAAAATCAGCTCCTGCACCCCCTCTTCGGCCAGCTGTTCTGCTTCCCGGAGGATGGACTCGATGGAGCGAGAGCGTTGGTCGCCCCGCAAGTGGGGGATGATGCAGAAAGAGCAGCGGTAGTTACAGCCCTCGGCTACCCGTAGGTAGGCCACAGGCGCATGGGTGGTGCGATAGCGAGGTACGGTCTCGTCGGCAATGTAATCCAAGCTGGAAGTAACGGCATTGACCCGCTCTCCCCGCTCCGCCCGCTCGATGATTTGGACGATCTGGTGATAGTCGCCCGTACCCACGATAGCCACCGCCTCCGGGATCTCCTGCAGCAGCTCCTCCTGGAAGTGCTGCGCCAGGCAGCCGGCAATGATGATCTTTTTGCCTTGTACCGCCAGCTCCATCAGGGTACTGACCGACTCCCGCCGCGCTGCTTCAATGAAGCTACAGGTATTGACGATCACATAGTCAGCACTCTCTTCGTCCCCATCCACCCGGTAGCCTGCTTGAGCCAGCAAGCCCAGCATGTGCTCGGTGTCCACCCGGTTTTTCTCACAGCCCAGGTGCAAGATGGCAACGGCCGGGGCCTCCGGCGCCAAACGGGAGGGGCTGCGGAAGGGCGTAGGCAGGGTGCTTTCTAACCGGTTCATCAGGAGGCCAAGAAGCTGGCAGAAACGGACAACAATCGATGGGGCTTTCCTATTCTAGTCCCAGTTGGATTTCCCCTCGCTTTTGCAGGGGGGCAGCAGATGGCCCTCTGTTTCTAAGCCCAAGCGGCTAGTCCTAAAATTGCGTCCACACCAAGCCCACCGACACCACCACTGCCAGGCCGCTGGCCGCCCAGCTCCAGGGATCCCTGCCAGCCGCCGTCGGAAACAGAGGCGCTTGTCCATAGCCCCGCAGGCGCAAAGCCTGATAAACCCTCTGCGAGCGCTCGTAGCTGCGAACCAACAGGGTGCCCACCGAAGCGGCCAGAAAGGGCAGATCTTGTCTTAGAGACGGCCCAGGACGCCACAGGGATCCCCGCGGTCGCCAACCCCTCAACCGGGCTGCCCGTTGCATCTGCTCCCACTGAGCAGCCATCTCTTGCAGATAGCGCTGGGTGAGCCAGGCCAGTTCCAAAAGCAGATCTGGGATCCCCAGTTGCCGCAACGCTGCCAACAGTTCCGACGTGGGAGTGGTCTCCAGCAGCAGCATGGTGAGAGCGAACAGGGCCAGCCCCCTCCCCCCAATGCGAAGCGCCATCTGCAGCCCCTCCCAACGCAGAGCCAGGGATCCCCAGCGCCACAGGATGGTTTCCCCCGCCCAGAAGGGTAGGATCCCCATCAACCCTGCCACCAACAGCCCTGGGGCTGCCAGCCGCCTCAGCCCGAGGCTCCAAGGCAATCCCGACAGGCTCCACAGTCCAGCCACCAGCGCCCAGATGAGCGGCAAGAGGGCCAGGCACCTCACCGAGGCGAAAGCCGCCATCAGCGCCATCAGGCCCAGCACCTTGGGCAGAGGTTGCCACCGGTGCAGCCAGGAAAGGGGTTTGGAGGGGTGAGGATGGGATTGTTGACCGCGCCAGCAGCAAGGGATCCCTGAGCCGGCTTCATCTCTTGCCATACTCTCCCAGCAGTGCCGGTTGTACCCGCTGCAAAAACAGCACCACCCAACTGGCGAACAACCCCTCCACCACCATCAGGGGGATGTGGGCCACCACCAAGCTCCCAAGAGCCAGACGACCGGCTTCTGTGGAGAGGATCCCGCTGCCAGCGTCAACCACAGCAGCCATGACCACCCCGTAAAACAACAGCACTGCTAGACCCACCCCAACCGCTCCCGCCAAGAAGGCAGACACTCCGGCCCCCATCACCCGACGGCCTGCCCGAAAAATCCCACCGGCCAGGAGCGCCGGGATCCCCATAATGGCGGCGTTGATGCCCAATGTGGTCAGGCCCCCATGGCCAAAGGCCACCGCCTGAAAAAACAAGCCCACTACAATCGCCGGATAGGCCAAAGCCCCCAACATCAGACCCATCAACCCGTTCAGCACCAGATGCAGGCTGGCCGGGGGAAAGGGCAGGTGAATCGAAGAGGCCACAAAAAAGACAGCCGTGAGCAAAGCCGCTTTGGGCAACTGATGGCGGGGATCCCGTTCCCACCAAGGACATTGCTCGGCAACGCTGGCGCGACGGAGAAGCCGCAAGCTGTAGCCGGTGATGAGAGCGGTGATGCCATAGCCCCCCAGCCAAAGCGGTGCCGGCAAAATGCCATCGCTGATGTGCATGGCCAGTCCTACTCCAGAGCGGAGGGGCTAACCTGGGATGACCCCGGAGATGCTGAAACCGATGGGCTCTCCACCGCTCCATAAACAGACTGACGCGGCCTGGAGAAGAAGAGAGCTGTGCCCAGACAGCCCCAAATGACACAGGCGGCCATAACCCCCCGCTGCAAAGGCCCAAAGGGTGGGGAAGCGCTGGGGATCCCTTCTGTCTGAGGGAACTCCTCGCCCACCGGCACGTTGACCAACACCCCATGCCCCGCCTGGCGAATCCGCACCTGCCAGAGGCCCGTCAGGTTGGGATCCGGCTGCAGCAGAAATCGTCCCCGCGCATCCGTCTGTCCCTCCTGCCAAGGGGTAGTGGGATCCGTTGGCGCAAACACCGTTACCTGCGCAGAACGCATCGGTTCGCCAGAATCGTAGCGGGCCTGGATCTCAAAAGCGGGAACTGCCCGCCAAGAGGCCTCCACCCCGTGGCCCCAAGCGGGAGCAGACAGGAGCAGGCCGAAAGCCAGCAAGCTCAACCGTGCTCCGCATCGCTGACGCGACGCCGCAATCAGGCTCAGTCGGCAGGAAGGGATCCAAAGTTTTGGCCAGACTCGGTTCATTGGTTAGCTGAGGACAGACGACAATCTCTACGCTCTGCAGGCGACCGGTCTTAGAAAAGCCAAGACTTCAGGGCGAAGACTCTGTCTGGGCAGGGCCAGAGGCAGCGCGGCAGTGGCCTTCCCCCACATGGCCCAAGTGGTGCAGGAGCTCCAATACGGCCTTAGCCGCAGGGGATCCCTCCTGCAGATCCCCCCAGTCCACTTCCAGAAGGTCGGATCCCCCCCCAGTGCTCCGCGCCGCTGACGCGGCCAGCCGCTGCTCCAGGGAGACAGGATCCAACTTCACCAAAGGGGCAAACCCCAGAGCTGCTTGATTGAGGCTGTCGTTGGGGGGCAAGCTTCCATCTCCAAACAGGTGGTCGAAATGGAAGGTGACCTCCAGATCTGCCACCTGGCCGACGCGCACAAAGCCTTTGCGCTCCTCCCCCACATACTCTCCGCAGGTGAAGGCCACCTCAGGGCTGAACTTGAGCACAAACGGAATCTCCCCAGCCCCTTCCTTTGTCGGTCGGGCTTGGCCTTCGATCCAGAGGGAATAGCCCTTTGCCGGCCCCTCCAGTGCTGGCACCAGCCGCCACCCCAGGGCGTTGTAGTGGCCAGGGGGTGCCTCTAGGGATCCCAGTAAGGCCCGCTCCGCCGGGGGAGCCGTGATCAAATCAACCGTGATGGGGCCGGAGAGGCTGACCAATGCCCGTGCCAGCAAATCTGCATTTCCTTCCGGATCAAAGGGCGGATCGGTTTGGTAGGCGGTTATGTCCGCCAGCGTCACGTACACGTGCTCAAAGCTCAGTTCCCAGCCGTCTTTGGAGACAAACCCCTCCCGAATGAAGTCCTCGCCGTTGGCCCAAAACTCCAGAGTACCCATCTCTGCCTTTGCTTGGGCTAGGGGTACTTCCTGCCTGACCTTTTCCGCTCCAGCGTTAGAAGCCGGTCGGCAGGCGCCTAGAGAGAAGGCCAACCCAAGGGCCAGAAAGGGTAAAGCTAACCCCTTGCCCCAGGGATCCCTTGTTGAAGCACCAAGCCGAAATGGAGTGTGTTTCACCAGTTCCCCTGCCAAGGACTCGGTCCCGATGACGCAAACGGCACTGCTCTAGCGAAACACAGGCTTCCCTGGTGTTACAATCCCCCACCAGGGCATCTGTAGGGCTATGCCTATGGCAAGGGCTACTCCTGCGCCAGATTCCCCGCCCGCACCCAACCTTCCTGCCCATTCTGACGGCGAATGCGCTGCCAACGGCCATCTTCGCTGAGGCCCAGCACCGTCACCACCTCGTTCATGGGCACACCACCAATGTAGGTTCCCTCCCGCTCTGGAGTGGCCCGCAGCGCCAGGCCAATGGGCTCGATCACCCGTCCCCGCTCACCTGGGGAAACCACTGCTGCCGTGGGGGGTCGAGTCGGCAAAGGAGTTGATTCAGGGTTGGGTTCAACTGTGGGAGCTGGAGAAGTTGAGGCTGAAGCACCATCCACAGGGCCCAAATTGCCGGCGCGCACCCAGCCCTCCTGTCCATTCAGCTCCCGCCGCACCCGTTGCCAACGACCATCGGCGCTGTACTCCAACACCGTCACCGTTTCCCCCACTACAATTCCCCCTTGGTAGGCTCCATCGGCAGAAGGTTGGCTGCGGATTGCCAGGCCAATGGGCTCGATCACCCGCCCACGGCTGCCGGGGGGAAATCCCTCAGGGTCAACAGTGCCTGCAGCAGGGCCAGAGGGGGGAGAGGGAAAACTGGCTGGGCGGGGCAAGGGATCCAAGCGCACGGCCTGCGGAAATTGAGGCGGGGCAGGGGGGGCCAACATCGGGGCAACAAGCTGCCACAACTGCCAAGCCAAGGCGGCCAGAGCCCCAACCGAGACACTCACCACCACCAAGGTGCCCAAGGGAAAACCGCCAGAAGCAGGAGAAGAACGGCCTCGCATCGGGTAGTTAGCCATCCGAAATACCTTCCCGCAATGCTGCAGGCAAGAATCCGCAGAGAAGATGGGATCCCCGTCAAAACCGGGGATTTACGAAAGCCAGAGCACGACTGCTGCGCAACGCTGACGTGATTGCATCCCAATGTATCGTGTTCCGCAGCGCTCTTGCTAGGCCTGTGCAGAGGAACCGCAACGCTGACGGGGCGACGCGACCCCAGAGGGCAAGGGCGTCGGAGATTAGCTTCTACTTATTGGTGTTGGTGAACTTATTCTGCCAGTCGGTCGTCAAAATCTCTCGGCCAAATACCCATCCTGCCAGAAGGAGGGGCAATGCCAAGCCCAGAAAGCCAAAAAGACTGACCACCTGAGCCACTTGCCGCTGGGCTTTTTTTCTCCTGGGATCCGGGATGTTGTTGGCAGCCAGCACCACTTTAGAACAAAAAGCCACCACCACCGCCCCCACCGGCCCCAAAACCAAAGAGGGCCACAGCCAAGCCTCCACTTGCGAGAATGCGTAGGCTCCGGTAAAGGGGATAATCACGAAACAAGCCAACTCTAGGATCCCCCAGGTGAAGAGGGCCAACCAGACATCTTTGCGGAAGACTTCATCGGGATTGGTGTACATAAGCCTCCGGGATAAACCGCCCACACTAAGGCCAGACCTCGAGACAGGAACGGAAGCGCCACGGCTTCCAGATTAACTCCAGGTGCAAGGATCTGCTTGACGGATCCTCCTTGCGCTACTTTTCCCCTTGGGCAACTCAGTAAGATAATGCCCAAGATTCTTGGATAAGCCTCCGTTAATTTGGAGAGAAGGGCAGCCTTGACAAGGATGAACTCCCCCTGTGACCCCATACGTAAAGACTTGAAATAAGATTTAAGTGTTCAATCACTCATGAATTGCCTGCGCCTGTGGCCCTTTCCAGCCGAGGTTGGGGTCAAGCTTGCCCTGTTGAGAGGGCTCTTTATTCACCCGCGAGCCGAGGGCCCATCGCCTCTGCACGATTGTTGCCCATGAGCTGCCGAAGGGATCCCCACACCCCAACGCCCTGCAACCTTGTCTCCTGCTGACTTCGAGAGTGCCAAGCTGCCATGTCACGCATCCTCATCATCGATGATGATCCCAGCATTTGTGCTCTACTGCAGCGGTACTTGCAGCGGCAGGGGTATTCGGTTGAGGTGGCGATGACGGGGGCCGAGGGCTTACAGCAGTTGCGCGCTTTTCAGCCGGCCTTGGTAATTTTGGATCTGAACTTGCCGGATGTGAGCGGCTACGATCTCTGCCAGCAAATGCAAAAAGAGACCGGCGTGTACGTGTTGATGTTGACCAGCCGCGTCAGCCCTGCTGATAAGTTGCACGGATTCCAGTTGGGGGCAGATGACTACCTGACCAAGCCCTTCAGCCTGCCGGAGTTACAGGCGCGAGTGCAAGCCATTCTGCGGCGGCAACGCATGAAGACCGAAGTTGCCAGCGCACCGGTCTTGACCTTTGCCTCTTTGGTCATTGACCCGGAAACCCGAGCAGTCATCCGCGAGCAGCGCCTGATCAACTTAACAGCACTGGAGTTCGATTTGCTCTATGCTATGGCTCGACATCCGGGGCGGGTTTGGCGACGGGCTGAGCTGATTCAAGAGGTGTGGGATTTTAACCACGAGGGAGATGAACGGGTGGTCGATGTCCACATCGGCCAAATTCGCAAGAAACTAGAGACTGATACCAGCCAACCGGAGTTGATCCGCACCGTGCGTGGAGTTGGCTACAAGTTTGAGCCCCCCGCTCCGAAGGAGGGATGGGGAGAGGAAAAACCTTAACCCCCAAATAACTCTCCCCTCTTCACGTTGGGAGAGGGGCCAGGGGTGAGGGCCCGTTAATCCAAGCGGCGGCCCGTCAAACGCACAAAAATGTCTTCTAAGTTGGCCGGGCGCACCATGAGGCCGGTTTTGTCGGGTTCTGCCTCCAACTGCCGCTGAGCTTCCGCCAAGCTGGGGAAAAAGGTGTACTCCACCTCCCGGCCAGGACAGGATCGCACCAGCAGGGCCTCTCCGTACTTAGCCCGCAATTGCTCGGTGCTGCCCAACTCGATTAACCTTCCCCCATCCATGATGCCGATGCGGTCGCACAGCTCTTCTGCCTCCTCCATGTAGTGGGTGGTAATCAGCAAGGTCATGCCCTGCCGATTGAGATCCCGCAAGATCTCCCACAACAGCCGCCGCGCCTGGGGATCCAACCCGACGGTGGGCTCGTCCAAAAACAAAATCTGGGGGCGATGCAGTAACGCCCTGGCCACCTGCAAGCGTCGTTTCATTCCCCCTGAGAGGGTTTTCACTTTGTCTTGCCGGCGATCCGCCAGCCGCACATACTCCAGCCATTCATCGATGCGCCGTTGCCGCTCTGGGTTGGGGATGTGGTGCATACGCCCGTGGAACTCCAGGTTTTCCCAAACGGTCAGCTCTGCCTCTAGGGTGATAGGCTGCAGAACTACGCCAATTTGCTGCCGCACCGCCACCGGATCCCGCACCACGTCATACCCCCCCACCCGGATGGATCCCTGGCTGGGTCGGGTAAGGCTAGTAAGCATGCGGATGGTGGTGGATTTGCCGGCGCCGTTGGGCCCCAACAGGGCAAACACTTCCCCCTGGGGGATCTGCAGGCTCAAATCTTGAACGGCAACCTGCTGCCCAAAGCGTTTCCACACCCCCTGCATTTCCACCGCCGCCGTCTTGGTTTGGGACAAGGTTGGGGCCGTCGAAAGAGCTGTCACAGTCCGCTCCGGTAAAGTGTAAAGAAATCTTTATTCTCCAGCATACGCCAGCCGTGTCAGCAAGCTGCAGGTCTTATCAGGGATCCCTGCTGCTGGCAGCAGTCTGGGTTGTCTCTTGAGCTTTTGCGTGGCTGTGATTTCGTTCTCTGGGGTTTTTCTCTGGATCTTGCAAAATAGTACACATTGCGTCTGAAGGGTGAACCGCACTCCCAAGACAACACCTGTACAGACTCTGGAAGGGGAAATTGGGCTGGATAGCTCATGGCATATCTGTACGTATCTGTACGTATGGGTAACAATAAAGACACAAGCTTGAGGGGGCTGGCCGTTCGGCGGGGGGCCTTCCCTGGGCGAAGCGACTCCCCTTCAGCATTGGCCGATCCCTTCAGCATTGGCCGATAGCTTCTACCGACAAATCTAAGCAAAATGCAGAGCAAAGACCGGTTCGACCAAATTGACTTCCGGCTGGATCGCCTGGTTGGGGCTGTGTTGACCCTGGCCGAGGCCGTCAGCTTCGTCAAGGATGACCTGACCCATCTGAAAGCCATTGTTCAACAACAGGTGCTGATATCCCAGGAGCAGAGCACTTGGCTGGGAGAGTTAAAGGCAATATGTCAACAGCAAGCCGATACAGCTCGTCGCCAATCTGAGACGATTGAGCGGATCATCGCCCATCTCCTGCCCACTCAGGATCCCAAGTCTTGAAGGATCAGAAGGCAACCTGGGGGCGTGCCACAATGGCAGCAGAGCTGAGGTTTTCCACCGTTGGAGTGCCAGGTTGCAGCAGCAGGACAGGGTTCTGTTGAGGCTGAGGAGCTGCTTGCTTTCTTTCGTTGCCGACGCTTGCCTTACCTGGATCGCTTTGGCCCTCAAGAGGCCAAGCTGCCGCCGGACAACCTGCTGGAGCAATGGCGGCGGGATCGCCAAGCCCTGGCAGCCGCTGTGTTTGAGCGATTCCCCGGAGAACGAATCGCGCCGGGCAATGAAGCTCTCTTGGCAGCTATGGCAGGCGGGGCAGAGCGGATCTACGGCGGACGGATTGCCGCAGAGCTGTTTTGGCAACCGCAGGAAGATCTCAACTGTACTGCTGAGGCAGAGCTGTTGCAGCTTGCTTCTGAACCTGTCCCTCACTCCTCCTCTCCAAGGGATCCCATCCCTGCCCCAGAAGACTGCGAGATGGTGCCCGCTCTTGCGTTGCCGCCTGAAGCTGTTCCAGAGGGACGTTCAGTTTGGGTGAGCAGCTCCCTGGATCTGCTGATTCGGGATCCCGCTCTCGTTGGCAGAAGTCGCCACGCCGCCCGATCCTCTTACCTGCCGGTTCATATTCGTATCGGCAAACGCCCCAAACCGGAATACGAATTGTTGCTGGCTTTGCAGGCAGAGTTGCTCGGATCCCTGCAGGGAAACGTTCCCAAGCGGGGCATTTTGATCCTGAAAGATGGGAAGTGGCACCCCGTCCACCTGAGCCGCCGACGAGCACAGGTGCGGCAATTGCTGCAGGAGTACCTGCACTCCCTCAACCAGCCGGAACCACCGCAGGTGTTCATGGCCCGCAGCCGCTGCCATCTTTGCCACTGGCGGGAGCATTGTCGGCAGTTGAACGCCACTGCCCAACCCCTCAGCCTGCTGCCGGGCGTAACGGGATCCCGCTATCCCCTTTTGCAAGAGGCGGGGATCCACTCGATTGAAGCCCTGGCCAACGCTCAGTTGGATAGGTTGCAAGCCATTCCCAAGTTGGGATCCGGCGTGGCCCTGCAACTGCAGCTGCAAGCCCGTGCCACCCTCAGCCGGCAGCCTCTCTGGATTCAATCCCCCCCGGAAACCCTGCCCACCACACCTGTAGAGCTGTACTTCGATATCGAGGCGGATCCCCGTCACAACGTCGCCTATCTGCTGGGCCTGCTGGTGGTGGAGCAAGCCGAGGGGAAAAAGGTTGCGAGCTATCACAGTTGCCTGGCCGCCGAGCCGCGGGAAGAAAGGCAAGCTTGGGAGCAATTCTTGCAACTGGCACAACGCTATCCTGACGCTCCCATCTACCACTTTCACGGCTTTGAAGTGCAGACCTGCCGACGGCTGGGGGAGCAATACCGCACGGATCCCCGACAGCTGCGGCAGTTGTTGCAGCGCTTTGTGGATTTACAGGCCTGGGTGCAACGCTCGGTGGTGCTGCCGATTGAGAGCTATTCCCTGAAAAACATCGCCCGCTGGTTAGGGTTTCAGTGGCGTCTGCCTGATGCCAATGGCGCCCAGTCCATTTATTGGTATAGCCAATGGCTGGAAACTCGGGAGCGCAGATATTTGGAGCACTCGCTTATCTACAACGAGGATGACTGCCGGGCTACCCACCGCCTAAAAGACTGGCTGTCCCAAGGAGTCCTCCATGCCGAATGATGCGAATAAATTGACAAAGACGGCCTATCCCCAGCCGCAAATGCCGCAGCTTGCGCCGCCAGTCTTGTGGCCAGTTGCTGAGGTTTCGTTTAGAATCAGGCAGGACTGTTTAGTTTATCAGGGGAATCCCATGCTGTTGAAATCTCATGAATCTCCTCGCCATCAGGGCAGAAACCGTCGCGGTCGTGGGGGATCGGCACGCAAGCGCCAACTGGACAAACGGAACCGCGCCTTGATGCAACGATTACGACAACGAGAGCAAGCTCTCAACTCTCGATCTTCTCGGCAGGGGCAAGTTAACCCTGCCTTTTTTGTGCTTGCTTCTCCTTGGCCTGGCTACGAGGGATCCCGCTTGGCTGCCTGATCCGCCCATTTCTTTCATGGCATCGAAGAATCGAAGAGTTTGCTTCTTGCGCCTTCAAGACAAAGACTGCACCCCTGCCGATAGATGCGGGTTTTGGCTGCGGGGCTCTGGATAGGTGGGAAACTCTCGGTCAATAGCGTAAACGGCTCAATTCCCGTCGCAGTCAGGATCGGGATGACAGGATTTGAACCTGCGGCCCTCTGCTCCCAAAGCAGATGCGCTACCAAGCTGCGCTACATCCCGGCTTAGCTTTTGTGATTATGCCAGATCCCCGCCTCTGATGCACACCCAAGCAGGGATCCCTCGCTCAAGGCAACAAGGAAAACAAACATTTGTCCAGGTCAGGACTTGAGCATCTTGGCCGGCATGACAATGAGGGTATTCCCCTGTCGCTCCACCACGTAGAGCTCCTGTCCGGCTTGGATTTCCAGGTTGGGAATGCTGCACTTGGCGTTCCAGGTGGAACCCAGATAAGAAACCCGCCCCCGTTCGCCTGGGGGAATGGGGGTGATTGCCCGCGCCTCGCGAGATTCCTCTACCTGAACCGATCCATGGGGCACCAGACGGCGGCTGAGGATAATCAACACCACCGATGCCCCAATCCAGCTGGCAAATTGTACCCAGATCGGCAGCCCCAAATAAGCCAAAAGCCCCGCCAAGAGCGCCGCCAGCCCCACCGAGCCGGCAACCAATTCTGGCAAAAACAATTCGGCAGAAATTAGGACTAGCCCGATGATGATCCAAGGCCAAACCATAGAATCCAGGGATCCCACCTAACTCAGTATGGCTCAAAACCCCTGGATCCTCAGCAGGGATCCCTTGTCCTTAGGGAGACTGGTTGGGGCTTACCCGCCCAAGCGGTAATTCTCCAAAAACTGCAGGGGATCCATCTCTTCCTGAGGGGAGCTTTTGGGTAGGTTCTTGGATTCGGCAATCCGCATCAAGGTCTCCCAGTCGGTGCTCATGACAAAGGCCACGGCTTGGCGAGCCGCCTCTCGGTGGGGGCAGTCCTCTCCCAAGACACAGCCATCTCGACAGAGGGTGGCGCAATCGTGCGCAGTGCTCCTGGGATCCGGGCCGGCCATGATGTCTTCCTCTCGGTGGGTTTCACGTTTTCTTTAGGATACCTGAAGAGAATCTTGCGCTTGCAGGAGATTTGGGGCAGCGCGGGTAGCTTAGATGAGGAAATGAGGCGACAAGACCTGTTCAAGCGCAGAGGAGCCTTATGGAGTTTTCGCAATTGCAAGCGCTGGTGGATCGAGCGCTGGAAGACAAAAAGCTCACCCGCACAGAGGTGGATCAAATCGTCAACGCCATCCGGTCGGACGGCAAAATCTCCCCCGAAGAGATAGGCTTGCTGGAGTCCATTCGCGAAATGGTGCTCCGCCGGGAGATTCAGGTGGTGGAAACGGCAGATTGAGGGGCAGGGATCCCCTGTTGCAAGTAGAGGGTGACTTCGCTGCGATTGTGAAACAGGTGGCGGGCTCTCACCAGGGGGAAGGCACTACCCAAAATCTCCAGACTTTGCCGCAGCACCCGCAGGCGGTGTTGGTGGGGTAGCTTCAGGGTCATCACAGCTCTCCCCTGTGGCTCCAGATGGGGAGCAAAAGCCACCATCAGGCGGGCAGAAGCCGGGCCATCCATGCGCATGTCGTTGAGGATGAGGTGAAACCGGCCTGGGCCACGGGCCAGGTAGGCTTGGGCGCTGAGGCAATGGTGGCGGATCCCCGGATCTTGGCTGAGGCGCTCGTGCAAGTCCCCCGGATCCACTGCTGTGACCTGCTGGCCATATAGGCGCAAAATGCGCGACCATCCCCCCGGCGCTGCCCCCAGATCCAGAGCCTGTCCCCCTGGCACCAAGGGAATCTGAAACACCTGGATGGCCTCCAGCAGCTTAAACTCGGAGCGGCTGATTTGCTCTGGATCCCGCCGAAAGCGATGGATCCCACCGGCCCAGTTGGAGAGGTTCTGGGCAGCCAAGGATAGGCCCAGCCAAGCGCGAATGCCCATCGGTTGAGCCAGGATCACCACCGAGATCACCTGCTGGGGGTCTTTGACCTGCAGGGGGGATCCCACCGCCGCGATCACCTGTTCGGCCAGGGTTTCATTGACCTGGAAGGGCTTGAGAGCCGGCTCTCCAAACAGGCGCGTCTGAACCGAAAAGCTGAGGGCGGGGTCAATGGCTGCCAACATTTCCCCATCAAGGCGCAATTCAACTAAGGATCCCTCGGCCAGCCGCCGTTCTTGGTGAATGGGGCAGATGTGGCGTAAAAAAATGGGCGGGTCAGCTTGCCAAGCCCCAGCCAGGTCGGCAAATGAGCGTTGGCTGCATACCCACACCAAGCCAGGTGCTTCCTTTAGCCGCTGCACGGCAGCCTCTGGATCCGCAGCTTCTATCTCCCGGATCGCCAAATCCAGAAAATCCGGGTCGGCGCTGCCCAGCCATGTATGGGTATCAGGGGGGAGAGGATTGCTCAACGGGCCCGCTGCCAACGCACGTAGGGTAAAGAAGCGGCTACTTGCTGAATCTGGGCTTGGGCGGCCAGCAGTTGTCCTGTGGCGTCCCAGGTGCCCTGCACCAGCATTTGCCAGGCTCCCTGGGGGATCTCCACAGCAGCGGTATTTGCCTCCCAGCGCACCTGTTTGTTGGGCAGATCCAGCGTCAACTGGAGCTGGGGATTTTCCGCCACCGCCTTCTGCAGAGCTTGAATCACAGCCGGGGGTGCCGTGACACAAGGGATCCCTAGAGCCAAGCAGTTGCCGAAGAAGATCTCGGCAAAGCTTTCGCCAATGAGGGCGCGGATCCCCCACTTGGCCAGCGCTTGGGGGGCATGCTCCCGGCTGGAGCCACAGCCAAAATTGGCATTGACCACGAGGATCTGGGATCCCTGGTACTGGGGTTGATCGAAGGGGTGTTGGCCGGGATCCTGGGCGCGGTCGTCGGCAAACACGTGCTGGCCCAAGCCGTCGAAGGTGACGCACTTCAAAAAGCGGGCCGGAATAATTCGGTCGGTGTCGATGTCGTTGCCCAGCAGGGGGATCCCTCGGCCTGTGACGGTCAAAACTTCGCTTGACATGGGAACTTGATGAATTCTCCCAGAGAGGACTTCAGGGTATCGCAACGTTCGGCAAAACCCTGCCCAACGGCAAAGGAAAGCCGGCAAAAGGGGAAGGCTCAGCTCAGCTACCGGCGGTAAACCTGATTTTCCAAATTGCGCACCTGCCGCTCCAGCCGATCCAGCCGCCCCCGCAGCTCGTCCATTTCCGATTGGCGGGGCACGCCCAGATCCTGCAGGACGTTGCGCACCTGCCGCTGAACGTAGGATTCAAAGTTACTCTGCTCGGCCTTCACCTGGTTGAGCAGGTTGTTGATGACATTGGATGCCTCTTCTGGGTTGAGCTGCCCCTTCTGCACCAAGTCGTCGGCAGCCTTTCTCAACTGTTCTGCCAGCAGAGTGGTTGTGCCCACGCCCATTAGCAAGAGCTGACGTAAGATACTGTTGTTGTCCAATGCTGCCCTCCAAAGGACGCTTCGCGAACGGTACGGGCCTCCATGACTACCCATTTTCCTCAGTTTGCCCTCAACTTCGCAACCGGCTCGGCCAGTTTCTCCCTTTCGCCTGAGGCGGCACAACAATGGCACAAGGCTCTGCAAATCCTCTTGGAGCGACTCAAGATCCGTTCCCGACAGCAGCCTCAGGAGCCGGTTGAGTTTCGTTACCCTACTGAAGATTTCAGCTTGGAGATGTTCTGCAACCCCAACATCTGGGCTGGCCCCCACGCAGCCAAGGTGCTGGTGACTCTGAAAACCAAGGTGCTGCGCCTTTCCACCGAAGTGGAGTTCTCTCGCCTTCAAGAAGACCTCAGCCAATATCTGGAGTCCCTAACATGAGCGAAGATGCCCATGCTGCAGGAGAGGATCCCGCGGCCATTACGGTGACGCAACTGCTGGACGAGCCGTCAGAGGGGATCCCCGGCCACTTGGAAGTGGTTGCCCTCACTTGGCACGACCGCCAGCGATCCCGGCAACGGCTGGTGAGCGATCGGGGCACCGAGATCCAGCTGATGCTGCCCCGCGGCACCCATCTTCACGATGGGGATCTGCTCTATGCGGATGCGCAGCGACACATTCGGGTCAGAGCCCAACCCGAACCGGTGCTCTTGATTCAACCTGAAAACCCCATCCAGATGGGCCAAGTGATTCATCAACTGGGCAACTGGCACCGTCCGGCCCACGTTTCCCCCCAAGGGCAGATCCTGGCGCTGGCCGATGATCCGCTGCAGGACTGGCTGGCCCACATGGGGATCCCGTTTCGGTTGGAGATGGCTGTCTTCGAGCCCAACCTGTTGGCCCACAGCCATTAACCTGGGCCTTTCTGAGCACAAACCCGTCCCTCAGACCTATGGCCTAGGCCCCACCCTCTGCTCCTCTGGTTACCAACCGCGCTGCAAACTCTCGGTGTTCCTCCGACTCAATTCCCCTTTGCAGCACACCCAACACCTGCTGCATGTTGCCCGTCAGCAGCGCGTCCACGGCTAACCACAACCCCGGAAACACTCGACTGTACAAGACGCCCGACTCATTGGGCTGTTGCAGCACGTACTCTCCATTCTGGAAGACATACCAGCGAAAGGCTTGCTCTTGGGTTAGCCAGACCAGATATTCCCGCACGCCGTTGCGCCGGTAGGCCCGCAGCTTATCATGCAGGTCGTAGGAAGCTGTGCTGGCGGCAATCTCCACAATCAGCTCCGGTGCACCCTCAATGTAGTCATCCTCGCTAATGCGGGACTGTCCCCCACAAGATTCGTGCATCCGCAATATGGCATCTGGCTGCGGCTCATTGTCCAAGTCCAGGCGAACGGTTGGATTGCCCGCCGACTCAACCCCCGGCGTTGCTGCTTCATAAACTCCCAGCCAGGCCATGATGTGGCTGTGTGGTCTGCCATGTCGGCGATATCTGAGGGGAGATGCCACGTAAACAATTCCCTCAATCAGCTCGGCTTTTTTGAGCTGAGGCATGGCTTGATAGCGCCGTTCAAACTCATCGCGGGTGAGACGATCGCCGCTTTCTAAGATGGGCAGTTCACGGAAGGAAGGGCTACTGACGCTCATGACCAGCTCTCTTACCAGCAGTCGCGACAGTGTTGCGGAGCAATATCGATGACTGATACATTTACGCTGAACACTGCTGAACATCACTGTTCAACTATGCAGCGATAGCATTCTGTTTGTTTCCAACCAGAATGGCGGTATCCCGCAAAGCTTTGAGTAGAATACCCAAAGCGCAGTTTCCGTGTCGTCTTACTACCAATTTTCTGCTTTGCTTTGGCTACCATGTTGGCAGACTCGAAAGTAAACAGAAAGATCAACTGGTAGTAATCCGTACTGAACATATTATACATTATTTTCAGTATAGTTGAGCTTATTATTGACTAGAGTCATGCTCCATCCGGGTTGGCTGGTAAGTCCATCATAGAGGGGCTGCTCTGTCGCGACAGCGTTGTGGAGCAACAATGGGCCATAGATGGGACGGGATCCCTTTCTATTCGACCCATTGAGCAGTCATCATCAGGTGTCCAAGTTCTCGATCCGAACCGGCTCAAGAGGTTCTGCCAGCGGAAACCCCAGCACCTGGGCATAAAAGTAAAGCTCTGCCTCCAAGGCCCTTTTGATGTTGGCCGCCTGGCGAAAGCCGTGTTGCTCTCCCTCGAAAGGCACATAGGCCACTGGGATCCCTTTGGCCCGTAGGGCTGCCACCATCCTCTCCGCCTGATTGGGGGGCACGATGGCGTCTTCCAACCCTTGGAAGAAGATAACCGGACAATTGAGGCCCTCCAGGTGATGAATGGGGGAACGCTCCCGGTAGAGATCCCGCCGCTCTGGGTAGGGGCCAATGAGGCTGTCCAAGTAGCGAGACTCGAACTTGTGGGTCTCCTGGGCCAGGGCTTCTAGATCGCTCACCCCGTAGTAGCTGGCACCTGCTCGGAAGACGGCGTGGAAGGTCAAGGCCGCCAACGTGGTATAGCCGCCAGCGCTGCCCCCTTGAATGAGCAGCCGTTCCCCATCCACCTTGCCCTGTTCTGCCAAAAATTGGGATCCGGCGATGCAATCTTCCACATCTACCAGGCCCCACCGGCCTTTGAGAGCATCCCGATAGGCCCGTCCGTAGCCGCTGCTGCCCCGGTAGTTCACATCCAAAACGGCAATCCCCCGACTGGTCCAGTATTGGATCCCTAGGTTGAGCACGGCTGCCGTCGCCCCGGTGGGCCCGCCGTGGCTTTTCACCAGCAGGGGTGGCTTTTCGCCAGCAGGGGCAACAAAGTCTCGGTTTTTGGGGGGATAGAAGAAGGCGTAGGCCACTTCCTTGCCGCCACCGGTGGGAAAAACAATAGGCTCTGGGATCGACAGATAGTCGGGATCCACCGCCACGCTGCTGGAACGGGCCACCACTTCCACCTGTCCAGAAGGCAAATCCAAACAAACCAAGGCTATGGCTTCCGTCGGGGATCCGGCCAGGAAAGCGGCTTTTTCCCCACTTACCTGCAAACCGCTGATCTGGGTGTAGGGCAAGGGGATCCCTGCCAACTGTCCTGAATGGGGATCCAGATAAGCCAGATGAGACAGCCCGTCTTGTTCATAACAGGCCAGGATGCGCCCATCGCCACAGAAGCCGTAGGTGCTCAGGCCAAACACCCACTGCGGCTCTCCAAACTCCGCTTCCATAGGGCAGAGGGGAATGGGGCCCTGGGGATCCCAGCGATAGAGGTTCCACCAGCCGCTGCAATCGGAAACAAAGTAGAGATCCCCTTGCGGTGACCACTGGGGCTGGAAGATCGACTCGGCAGGGCCACCGGCCAGCTTTTGAGGTTCTCCCAAGCTGCCGTCAGGGTTCACCTCAGACCGCCACAGCTCTGTGCCGTCCCAGGGCATTTGGGGGTGATCCCAGGTCAGCCATACCAAGGTCTGGCCGTCTGGACTGAGGCGCGGGCTGGCGTAGAAGTCGTGCCCAGAAGCCAAAATCTGCTGGGATCCGCTTTCCAAGTCAATCGAGACAAGGCTGTTTTCCGGCTCTCCCTGGCGGCTGTGATCTTCCCGCACACAGAGGATGCGTCCACGCGCCCGATCCACCACCCCATCTGCATAGCGATAGGGGCCTGCTTCCGTCAGGGGCTGGGGATCTGAACCCGGCAGCAGGCGGTAGAGCCGTTGGTCAGCGAAGTTGCAAAAATACACTACCCCTGCCGACACCCAATAAGCTCCACCCCCATACTCATGCACTCGTGTCCGCACATTGAAAGGTGCCGGTGTCAGCTCCACCAGGATCCCGTCGGCAGAGCGCCGCATCAACACATTGCGCCCTTTTTCTTGCGGGCGGCCCTCCGTCCAGTAGAGATCCCCCTGATCCCAAACCATCTGTCCCAAGCGCAGGGATCCCGTCACCACCAGGTCAGCGGTAATCGGGGATCGCCAAGATCCATAGCCGGCCTGCTGCACCATAAGCTGTTAACTCTCAACTAATTCTCGACCCCAGAACCCCTATTATGCCGGCAGCAAGGGATCCCTGCCTTTGCCTACAGCCTGTGGGGAAAGGGAGCCGAGAACAGGCTCGGATTCTGGGAAAAGGTATCCCGCGATACAATTCTCTCCGGGCTGAATGGGTTTGATGGAACACGTTAAGGCAACAGGGATGCACAACGCTTTCTCGACTGCAGGATTAGCCTTTCCCCTGTTGACGTTGGGAAGGCATTCGGTGAAAGCCTCAGCTGAGCGCAGTTGGGCAGGTTCAACACATGGGCGAGGTGATGAGCTAGGTGCTTCCCCCCGTTGGCCGGGCTGCTGCAACTGTACTTCTTAACACCCTTTGCACTCACTTCGTTTCGGAGATCACCGATGGCTCAATCTTTTAATCGTCGTCAAGTGCTGAAAATGGGCGCTCTGGCCGGAGCCGGGGCTGCCCTGGGGCCGCAGATCTGGGTGAAGCGATCCGTGCCCGCCTACGCCCAGGGAGAGACCATCCGCGTTGGCATTTTGCACTCCCTCAGCGGCACCATGGCCATTTCAGAAACCAGCGTGGTGGATGCCGAAAAGCTGGCTATCAAAGAGATCAATGCCGCCGGTGGGGTTTTGGGCAAGCAGATCGAGCCGATTATCGAGGATGGGGCTTCCGATTGGCCAACCTTTGCCGAGAAAGCCACCAAATTGATCGATGTGGACAAGGTGGCAACGGTGTTTGGATGCTGGACTTCGGCCAGTCGCAAAGCCGTGTTGCCGGTGTTTGAATCCAAGCAGCACCTGCTCTGGTATCCCGTGCAGTACGAAGGACAAGAGTGCTCCAAAAACATCTTCTACACCGGCGCTGCCCCCAACCAGCAGATCGAGCCTTCGGTGGAATGGCTGCTCAAGAACAAGGGCAAAGAGTTCTTCCTGGTGGGATCCGACTACGTGTTCCCCCGCACGGCCAACACCATCATCAAGGCCCAGTTGGAAGCCCTGGGGGGCAAAGTGGTGGGTGAAGACTATCTGCCTTTGGGCAGCACAGAAGTTACCCCCATCATCAGCAAGATCCGGGCCGCTCTTCCCAATGGCGGTGTGATCTACAACAGCTTGAACGGCGACAGCAACGTGGCCTTTTTCAAACAACTGGAAGGGGCAGGGCTGGGGCCAGATCGCTATCCTTCCATGTCCGTCAGCATTGCCGAAGAAGAGGTACAGGCCATCGGCCCCGAATTCTTGGAAGGGCACTTCGCCGCCTGGAACTACTTTATGACGGTGGATACGCCTGCCAACAAGAAGTTTGTGGAGGCTTTCAAGGCAGAATACGGCCAAAACCGCGTCACCAACGACCCGATGGAAGCCGCCTACATCATGGTTTACATCTGGAAGCAGGCAGTGGAAAAAGCGGGAACAGTGGAAATCGACGCCGTGCGGCAGGCAGCCTATGGCCAGACCTTTGATGCCCCAGAAGGCTTGGTAACCATGAACACCAATCACCACCTGACCAAGTATGTGCGGATCGGCCAGGTGCGCTCTGACGGTTTGTTTGATGTCATCTTTTCTACGGATGCCGTGGAGCCGCAGCCCTGGAACCAGTTTGTGGCAGAGACCAAGGGCTTTGCCTGCGATTGGTCAGATCCGGCCAAGGGCGGTCGCTACAAAGTCAGCTAGTCCTGGCCAGGGCTGGGATCCCTTGCCGTTTGGATAGGGTCGGGGATCCCGCCTAGATGCTCGGTTAGCCTCCCTAGTTTAGTTGGAAGGAGGATCCCCTGCCCATGACCTTGCTCCTGGACAGCTTGTTCAACGGCATTAGCATCGGCACCGTCTTGCTAATAGCCGCCTTGGGCTTGGCCATTGTTTTCGGCCTCATGGGGGTCATCAACATGGCCCATGGGGAGCTGATGATGTTGGGGGCCTACACCACTTTTGTGGTTCAAAATGCCTTTCGTCCCCTAGGGGATCCCTGGCGGGATCTGTACATCTTCCCGGCTTTGGTAGCTGCCTTTGCCGTCACGGCTCTGGTGGGACTAGCCCTGGAGCGGGGGGTGATTCGCTTTTTGTATGGCCGACCGCTGGAAACCCTTCTGGCCACTTGGGGTGTGAGCCTGATCCTGCAGCAGTTTGTGCGCAGCGTCAATTGGGTGCTGGCTTTCCGCTTGGGGGCCTTCGCGGTGCTCTTTTTCGGCGGCTGGTGGCTTTTGTCCAGGCGAACGGATTGGCCGCGCCTCAAAGGGTGGACGCTGGCGCTGCTACTGGTGCTTTCCACGGCCATTGCAGCGGTGGGGGGGCGGGTGCTGGCGCAAACCTATGCTTTAGCAGTCACTCAACCCTGGTTTGGAGCCCAGAACAAAGATGTGACCGCTCCCCGTTGGCTGGGGGGTGGGATCCCGGTGGGCAGCCTGTTTTTGCCCAATACCCGCCTGTTTATCATCGCCCTCACTGTCTTCTGCATCCTAGGGCTGTACTTCTTCTTGCAGCGCACCCGCTGGGGGCTGCGCATCCGGGCGGTTACCCAGAATCGGGCCATGAGTGCCTGTGTAGGGATCCCTACGCAAAAGGTGGATGCCCTTACCTTTGCCATCGGTTCGGGTCTGGCGGGAGTAGCCGGCGTGGCGGTCAGCCTGCTGGGATCCGTGGGGCCGAACACCGGCCAAAACTACATCGTGGATACCTTTATGGTGGTCGTCGTGGGGGGTGTCGGTAAGCTTTTGGGCAGCATTGTGGCAGCGCTTGGGATCGGGATTGCCAACTTTGTCATCGGCTCAGGGACGCTGGCTTTGATCTTTTCCAACGTGCCCATCCTGACCGATACCCTCAACTTTTTTGCCACCACGAGCATGGCCAAGGTGATGGTCTTTGCTTTGATCGTGGCCTTTTTGCAGGTGCGACCTCGGGGCCTTTTCCCCGAAAAAGGTCGTATGGTGGATGCCTAGGGAATGATCTCGCTTGGCGAAAACTCTAGGACCAGACTCTCCATCTTCTACTCCCTCACAAAGCCCATGAAACTGGTTCATTCCCCCCGTGCTGATCATGAAGTGGCTGCTCCCGCCGCGGGTGGGGATCCCAATTCTTCTCGCAAGCTTCTGTGGGAGGCCGGGATCCTCATCGTTTTGGTGCTGGCCTTGATCTTTGTGGCCCCAACTGTGCTGTCTGGCTTTCGGCTCAACTTGTTGGGGCGGTTTCTGGCCCTCAGCATTGTAGCTTTGGGGATCGACCTCATCTGGGGCTATACCGGCATGCTCAGTCTGGGACATGGGGTGTTCTTCGCCTTGGGGGGCTACGCTCTGGGGATGCACCTGAAATTGCAATTGCCGGAAGGTCAGATACCGGAGTTTTTCAGCCTCTACGGGGTAACGGAATTGCCCTGGTTTTGGTATCCCTTTTATTCGTTTCCGTTTACGGCTGTTGCTGTGGTCTTGATCCCGGCTTTGGTGGCGGCAGCCCTGGGGTATTTGGTGGTGAGAAATCGCATCCGAGGGGTTTATTTTTCCATTTTAACTCAGGCCACCACGATTATTTTCTTTAACTTCTTCAACGGCCAACAGCGCTTAATTAATGGCACCAACGGCCTGACCAACTTCCAGACTTTGTTTGGCCTAGATGTCAACTCGTCCGAAATGCGCTTTGCTGTCTATGTCACTACAGTTCTGGCGGTGGTTTTGGCTTACCTTCTCTGTCGTTGGCTGACCAGCGGCCTATTCGGTCGGATCCTGGTAGCCATTCGAGATGACGAGCCACGGGTTCGTTTTTCCGGCTACGATCCCACCGGCTTTAAAGTGCTGGTGTTTGCCGTGTCTGCTGCCCTGGCGGGTGTTGCCGGAGCTTTGTTTACCTTGCAAACTGGGATCATCTCTCCCAATGCGATGGCCGTTCCCTTTTCCATTGAGATGGTAATCTGGGTGGCGGTGGGCGGTCGGGCCAGTTTGGTGGGGGCGGTGCTGGGGGCTCTGTTGGTTAACTTTGCCAAGAGCTTGCTGAGCGAAAATTTTCCCGAAATTTGGTTGTTTTTCCAAGGGGGATTGTTCCTGTTGGTGGTGCTGGTGCTGCCGGATGGACTGGTGGGTTGGGTGCGCACCCAAGGCAGGCAACTTTGGGTCACCGTTCAGCTTTGGCGCAGGCGTTTGGCAAATACTTCTCCAGCCTAAATCTGGCTTTCTCTTGAGGATGTCAGTTATGTGCAAGATATAAGTTTAAGGTAAGAGGATCCCATGGGTGAGCCAGCGATGCCAAGTTTCCTCTCCTATTTGATGGGTTTATTTGATGGGTTGAGAATCCGGTTTGACCTTTGGCCTTTCCGTTCTTGGATGTGATCCCTATGCTCACTGCAGCTCCCACCGCCACCCGACAAATTTTACAAACGCAGGATCTCACCGTCAGCTTCGACGGCTTTAAGGCTTTAGATGGGTTGAACTTCTCTCTGGAGGAAGGGGAGCTGCGGGTGGTCATCGGTCCCAATGGGGCGGGTAAGACTACATTTCTCGATGTGCTGACGGGCAAGGTTAAGCCCACCCGAGGATGGGTGCTGTTCAAAGGAAAGGATCTGGCCAAGCTCAAGGAACACGAGATCTCGATTTTGGGTGTTGGGCGCAAGTTTCAGACGCCGCGGGTCTATCAAAACTTGAGCGTGCGAGAAAACTTGGAGCTATCCCTCAACCCTGACAAAAGGGTTTTTTCCACCCTATTGGGCAAAAAGCATCTGCGAGAAAAAACGGATGCTCTTTTGGAAACCATTGGCCTCAGCCGTAAGGATCGGGTTCCGGCAGGGCTGCTTTCCCACGGAGAAAAGCAATGGCTGGAGATTGGCATGGTGATCGCTCAAGATCCGGATTTGCTGCTGCTCGATGAATGCGTAGCCGGGATGACAGATAAAGAAACAGAAGCTACAGGAGAGTTAATTCAATCCTTAGCCCAAAGCCACACCATTTTGGTGATTGAACATGACATGGTATTTGTCCGGCAAATTGCCCGTAAGGTTACTGTTTTACACCAAGGCTCGGTGCTGTGCGAAGGTACCTTTGAGGATGTGAAAAACGACCCGCGAGTGATTGAGGTCTATCTCGGATCCCATAAGGCGAAAAACTAAGCAAAAAGCTATAGCCCTGTTTTAACTGACCCATGCGCAGGCCCATGAATACGGAAAACGCGACCGCAACACAAAACTTATCCCGAGATGGATCCGGGCCTCTCCTGGAGGTCTCCAACTTGAGGGTTTACTATGGTCAGAGTTTAATTGTAAAGGATCTCTCTTTTAAGATCTTTCCCGGCCAAGCGGTTTGCCTTCTGGGCCGCAATGGTATGGGCAAAACCACCACACTTAAAGCCCTGATGGGACTTCTGAAAGACTGCACAGGCAAAATTGCTTTTGAGGGCCGTCCTATCAACCATTACCCTCCCAATTGGCGAGCCCGTGCCGGTATCGGCTATGTGCCCCAAGGTCGAGAGATTTTTCCCCGCTTAACGGTTGAGGAAAACCTGCTGGTGGGGCTAGAAGCGGCACCGGACAGAGAACGGATCATACCTGAGTTTGTCTATGACCTATTCCCAATTCTGCGTTCTTTTCTTAAACGGCTGGGTGGGGATTTGAGCGGTGGGCAGCAGCAGCAACTGGCCATCGCCAGAGCTTTGGTGGCGGAGCCCAAACTTTTGCTCCTGGATGAGCCTACAGAAGGGATCCAACCCTCCATCATCATCGAGATTGAAGAAGCCATCACCCGTATTCAAAAGGAGCGGGGCGTTTCGGTGTTGCTGGTGGAGCAGTATTTTGAGTTTGCCCAAAGCCTAGCCGATTATTTTTATCTCATGGAGAATGGATCCCTTATCATGGAGGGGCCGACCAACCAGATGGATGAAGAAAAAGTTCGGGCTCACCTCTCCATTTGAGGGGAAGCCATGTCATATTCACTGCTGATTACTTACCAAATCACTTAATGCTTAATGTCCGCCCATCTTGTGGCCAACTTCTTTGAGATCCACGCTGCTGATAGGACTTTCATAGACGATCCGACCGCCCGCCATCACCAGCAAACGATCGGAGAGCTTGAGAAGCTCGTCCAGATCTTCGCTGATCAGCAAGACGGCAACTCCTCGGTTACGAGCATCCACAATCTGCGAGTGAATGTAATCTAGTGCCGCAAAGTCCAGACCAAAACAAGGATTGGCGGCGATCAAAATTTGTGGATCTCCGGCGAGTTCCCGTGCCAAAGTGGCTCGCTGGACATTACCCCCCGACAGGTGGCTGATGGGAGTTTGGGCTGCAGGCGTTTTCACCTTAAATTGCTCGATTAACGCGCGGGCAGAGCGCCAAATCTCTTGCCAGATCAACATCCAACCTTTGGCCATAGGATCCCGGTCATAACGACGCAGGGCCAAGTTTTCGCCAACGCTCATGTTGGGGATCGAGGCATTTCTCAGAGGTTCCTCCGGCAAACAGCAAACCCGGTGGCGCACCATTTCTGCGCGGGTGGCCCTGTACAGTTGCCCGTTGATCTTGATCTGCCCGGCTGTAGCCATCCGCTGCCCGGCCAAGACTTCCATCAACTCCCGCTGGCCGTTGCCGGAAACGCCGGCAATTCCCACAATCTCACCTCCATGAACAGTCAGGGTCACCCCCCGCACAGCGGGCAAGCCATTGTCCTTGTCAGCCTGGATCCCTTCAATTTCCAGCAGAGGGGATCCCCCTTTGACCAAGGCTTTCTCCAACTGGATCTGCACCTGTTGCCGGCCCAGCATCATTTCGGCCATTTCTGCTGTGGATAAATCTTTCACTTGTCCATGGCCGGCCAGCTTCCCACGTCGCAACACCGTCACCTCATCGGCAAAGGCATTCACCTCGCGAAACTTGTGGGTAATGAGCAATACACTCAGGTCGCCAGCTTCCACCGAACGACGCACAAGGCCCAAGACTTCGTCGGCTTCCTCTGGCGTGAGCACAGAAGTAGGCTCGTCCAAGATCAGGATCTTGGTGTTCAAATAAAGCTGCTTGAGGATCTCGACCTTCTGCTTTTCTCCTGCCGATAGTTCGGAAACAAAAGCCCGCAAGTTGACTTGGAAAGGGGCTGTTTCCATAAAATCTGCCAGCTTTTTTTCCTCTTCTTTCCAGTCAATCACCAAAGGCAAATCTGGGCGGGCCAAGACCAAGTTTTCCGCCACAGTCATGGCGGGTACAGAGGTGAAATGTTGGTACACCATGCCAATGCCGTAGTGATAGGCATCCCGTGGGCTGTGGATGGCACGAGCTCGTTTATCAATGCAAACATCGCCAGAGTCAGCATGATAAAAGCCCATCACGCACTTGACGAGGGTGCTTTTCCCGGCTCCGTTTTCCCCAAGTAAGGCATGAAGGGATCCCGGCTTGAGTTTCATCGAGACGTGGTCTAGGGCCAACAGGGATCCAAATCGCTTGGTGAGGTTGACGACCTCCAGTTCCGGGGGGGCTTTCCGTGCTGTTGAGATTTCAGTTTGGGCAGTGGTAGTCATGGTTGGTCAAGATCTCCTGGTTTGGGTGTCTCACGTAAAGACACGTAAAGAAACGAGGTCTAGTCGGTTTTGAGTTCCTGAAGTACTGCTATCAGGGCACCTGAATCGGCAACTGCCCCGAAAACCCCCCCTTGCATCTGGATCATCTTCAGAGCAGCGAGATAATTTCCGTAGTCTGTGGCACCTGTGCAATCGGATAGCAACAAACATTCATAGCCCCGGTCGTTGGCTTCTCGCATGGTGGTGTGGACGCATACATCGGTGGTGATGCCCGTCAAGATCAGGTTTTGGATGCCTTTGCGCCTCAGGATTAAGTCCAGATCGGTGGCATAGAAAGCGCCTTTGCCCGGCTTGTCGATGATCACCTCCCCTGGCAGAGGAGCCAGTTCCGGGATAATTTCCCAGCCGGGTTCTCCTCGCACTAGGATGCGCCCACAGGGACCGGGATCCCCAATGCCTGCCCCAATGCGTTGACTGCGCCAGCGCTTGTTTTCCGGCAAATCTGATAGATCGGGGCGATGGCCTTCGCGGGTATGCACGATGAAAAAACCCAGGGCTCGCATTGCCGCCAAAACCCGTCGGATCGGCTCTATGGGGGCACGGGTGAGGGAAATGTCGTAGCCCATTTTGTCTACATAGCCACCTACCCCGCAGAAATCGGTCTGCATATCGATGACGATCAGGGCGGTGTTCTCAGGCCGTAAGTCACCGTTGTAGGGATAGGGGTAAGGTTCTGCCGCAATATGGGATCCCATAGCACCTCTGGCAAATCAATTCAATAAAGAGCAAAGAAAGAGCAAAAGCCCAATCAAGAGGGATATCCAACCCAAGCCTTCGGGTCACCCTGCGCTTGACCTCGGCTCTCCCAAGTTAAAGCTGGGGCGGTGAGCCTTGGCCAGAACCCTGCCAAGATAGAACACAGCTTGCCATTTCTATCCGCAGGTTTGTGTCTCCTCCGATTCACTTCACTGCAGAGCCCTGGCTGCACACCTACAGCGAAATTATCGATGTGCGCTCTCCGGCAGAGTTCGCAGAGGATCATTGGCCGGGAGCCATCAACTTGCCTGTACTCTACGATACAGAACGGGCGGAGGTGGGCACGCTCTACAAGCAGGTGGATCCCTTTACAGCCCGCAAACGAGGGGCAAGCTTGGTGGCCCAGAACATCAGTCGCCACTTGCAAACCCATTTTGCCGATAAAGATCGCGATTACCGGCCCCTAATCTACTGCTGGCGGGGAGGGCAGCGCTCTGCCAGCTTGGCGTTGGTGTTGTCCCAGGTGGGCTGGCAGGTTACGGTTTTGCAAGGTGGCTACAAAACCTACCGGGCCTGGGTGCGCCGACAGCTGCAGATCTTGCCCCAGGAATTTACCTACCGAGTGCTCTGCGGACCAACAGGGAGCGGCAAAACCCAGTTGCTTCACCATCTGCGCCAACAGGGATCCCAAGTTCTCGATCTGGAAAAGCTGGCCTGTCACCGGGGATCCCTCCTGGGGGCCGAGTGGGGGGTGCCGCAGCCCAGCCAGAAGAGCTTTGAGAGTCAACTGGTGCAGGTTTTTCTCCGGTGGGATCCCGCCAAGCCAGTCTGGGTAGAAGCTGAGAGTGCCAAAGTGGGCCAGCTCCATCTGCCGCCTGCCCTTTGGCAAGCCCTTACCCAAGCCGACTGTGTCGAAGTGCAGTTGCCTCTAGAGGAGCGGGTGAAGGGGTTAATCGCCCACTATCCCCACTGGATTGCTCACCCCCAAGCGCTGAAGGAAAAATTGCTGCCTCTGAAGTCCCGTCTTGGCCAGGCCCGCCTGCAGCGTTGGTTTGAGCTGATCGACGCCCAAGACTGGCCGCAGTTTGTGCAGGAGTTGCTGGAGCAGCACTACGACCCCACCTATCGACACGGGCTGCAGCAAAACTTCAATCGCCTTCGGGCCCGGATTGAGCTGTCTGACCTTTCCGAGACCAGCCTCAGGGAAGCTGCTGCTCGCCTCATCGAGATGCCGCTTGGATCCCTGGCTAGGTGAGCACGATAAACTCCAAAGCCCGCAACACCTCAAACCACTCGGAAACTTCCAGCCGAACCGTGGAATCGGCAATCCACCGGCAGCCGGGATAAAAAGACTTGCGGTAGGCGCGAGCGGGATCCTTGTAGTCCACTTCCAATTGAAAGTGATCCGGCAGTGGGCGAGGACGGTAGGCCGACAGCCGCCTCAGGGATCCCTCTACACCTTGGCGGATGGCCTGTAGAACCTGCTGCGGATGTGGCGTAATGACCGACTGGCCTATCCCTTTGTGGGTGACCACCGTCTCGATGTGGGCGTCATAAGCTTTCGCTGCGGCACACACCTCCGCATCTCCGGCTACAAACACAACTGGGACTCCCTCATAGGCAGCCGTGAGGCTGACCAGGTGAAACTCGGCGATGGCCTGGCCGTTCAGCCGGATTTGGCTAACTTCGGTGGTGTAGGTGTGGGCGAGGGGGTTGGCAGCAGATCCGGCGCGGGCATGGTAGCCGATTAGGAGCAGGGCATCGTAACTGCGATCCAACTCTTGCACCATACAGTAGGGGTGGCCGCTCCAGCCGCGGATGAGTTGCACCGGCTCCGGCAACCGTTCGGGGATGAGGTTCCGCCCGGAGTCATGGGCATCTTTGACTGTGATCTGCGTGGCTCCGGCAGCCAGGGATCCCTCACAAGCCGCGATCACTTCTCGGGTCATCTGCTCTCGGAATGGCTCGTAACCCGGCTGGCCGATGGTGGCCTCATCCCAATGGCTGATGCCGGCGATCCCTTCAATATCGGCACTGATATAGACCTTCATGCTTGGCTCAGTAGACTCAGCATTGGATTCTGTTGGGCTTCATCCACCCTCGGATGCCCCTCAGCATCGCTCCGGGCAAGGGATCCAAGCGGTTATTTCCCTTGCGAAAGCTGCCCCTGTCTCTGTTACGGATCCCTTCCCTATTCTCAAGAAGCTCGGATGAAGAATAAAGACTCCGTCCCGCTGAGGGGATCAGAGAGCCACCAAAGAAGCAGATACCCCCTGCTGTAACTCCGACAACAATGAGGCCGGACGCCCCTTGTAGGGCCAGGCAAAAGCGTGACGAAAGGCTGCTTCCTGGCAGTGTTTGAGCTGCTCGAAATCGATGATGTCGTGGGTCAGCAGGTTCTCGTACTCAAACGGCAGGCGTACATTGTGCAAGCCGGCGTTGTCGGTGCAGATGGCGATATCCACCCCCGCCTCAAAGCAGCGGTCAAACACAACCTTGAGGGGCTCCAAACTGGGCAGGGTTCCCGTTTTTAGATAGGTGGTGGGACAAACTTCTAGGCATTGTCCTCGCCGCGCCAGCTCCGGCAGCAATTCTGGATAGTGGAGGGGGATCTGAATGCCGTGGCCGATCCGCGAGACATAGGGCAGTAACTGCGGGTAGCAGCCATCCAAAGTTTCGTACAGGTGGGCAGTGGTTTTCAGGCCCCGGGCCAGCGCATACTTGAACAGCTCAATCCACTCGTCCATCCGTTCACCGTAGGGCTTGTCTCCTCCGGCCAGGTCGATGGCACACACATACTCCGACTCGGCGGCAGCTTCCACCATGGCTCGGTTGATGTGGCTGGGCAAGCGCGAGTGCAAACAGACGATCTGGGTGGTGACGATGGGATACTCTCGCTGTTGACTGGCTTGTCCTACCGTCTCGATTACCTGGCGCATCTGCTTGAGGCGCTCCGCCTCATCCAGGCTGGGATCCGTGCGCAGGTAGGGGGTGTAGCGAATCTCTAGGTAGGCCAGATCCTCAAAGATGTAGGCTCCCCGCAGCAGGCGGTAGATAAAATAGGGCAGGGTTTCCAGGGTCTGCACCTGTTCCACCAGCGTGTGCAGCTCCAGGTAATCCTCGAGGGTGTTGCGCGGGCGGGTGTAGAACTCCTCAAACTCGGCATAGGTGGGAAAGCGCTCTGCCAAAGGGGATCCCTGGCGGTGAAAATAGCGCCACAGAATTCGGGGGACAACCGAACCGCCCAAATGACGGTGCAACTCCGCGTGAAGTGCCATAAACGCTCTACAGTGGCCCGCCAGGGGGCAGACTTGGTTTGTTTAAGTACTATCTCTACTCTTATCCAACCGCCTCAGGCTTGTCCAGGTCTAAGCCCGCAAGCCCGGTTGGCAGCCTAGATCGTCAAGCCGATCCCCTGCCCATCGTGATAGGCGGCCAGCAGTAGGTCGGTGGTGGTATCCCAAGCAATCTCGCCCGAGCGCGATAGAGCAATGGCCCCAAAGGAGCGGCGACGTTGGCGGGCCTCTTGAAAAGACTTGGCCATGGCCGCTTTCAGGCTGAGGCCATCTTCCACTCGAATCACAATCCGCGCCGCCAAGCTCTCATCCAAAATATCTTCCCCGACACCAGTACAACTGACCCCCGCCGCCGCACTGGCATAGGTTCCCGCCGGAGTGGCCGAATCGCTTACTCGCCCCACCCGTTCAAACCCCCGCCCGCCGGTGGAGGTGCCGGCACAGATTTGCCCCTGTTGATCCAGGGCCACCGCCCCCACCGTGCCCATGGCCAGAGCGGTGAGAACCCTGGTCGGGGGATGGGTTTGACGCAACTGCACCCACTCTTGAACCCGCTTGAGAGTGGCCGGATCATAGACCGGCAACTTCAGTTCCCGCGCCAGCTCCGCTGCCCCTTGTTCGGCCACCACGCGATCCGGGCTTGATTGCAGAGCCTGGGCCATGAGGATGGGATGCTGAACTCGGCTGACGTTGATCACCCCGCTAAAAGACTGGGTGGCCCCGTTCATGAGAGCGGCGCTCATGCGGATTTGCCCATCCGATTGCAAGACCGACCCCGTCCCGGCATTGTAGAGCGGATCATCCTCCAGCAACTGGCAGGCATGCATCACCGCCGCCTCGGCACTCTGCCCAGCCAACAGCAGCTCGTAGGTGCTCTCCACCACCTGCTGCAGGGATCCCCTCACTTTTTCCAGGCTGCTTTCCCCTTCCAGGGCGCTGCCGGCTCCGCCGTGGATGATCAGTTTGGGCTGAGGCATGATGAGATCGGTTACCTTGTGAGAACAGTGGAAGACTATATTTCGATTTTCGGGTACAACATCCACCCATGCATCTGCTCCATCCCAGGGATCCCAACGCAAAGGGAGAGGGAGCCTTAAGATAATCCTGTAGATTTGCTAAGCATAGATACTCAAGGGCGATTCTGGTAAAGGGCTGTCGGATTGCAGCCGGCAGGGATCCCCCTGATGGTATGGCACAAGCGAGGTTACATCCATGGCGCTGCCCAGCTTGCACGAGTTTCCTTGGCTGACCACGGTCATCGCTTACCCTGTGTTGGCCGCCCTATTTATTCCCCTGATCCCAGCACCGGCTGGGGATCCCAGTACCCGCGCCTACGCACAAAAGTTGGCCGAGCGGATCCGCTGGTTTGCTTTGTTCATTGCGGTCACGGATCTGCTGATTCTGCTGGCCGGCTTCTATGTCGGCTACGATCCCGGCCAGACAGGTTTGCAACTGCTGGAGCGCTACACCTGGGTACCCCAAGTGGGCTTGAGTTGGTCGGTGGGGGCTGATGGCCTCTCCATGCCCCTGATCCTGCTCACGGCGTTTATCACTACCCTAGCCATCTTGGCCGCTTGGCCGGTCACCCTCAAGCCTCGCCTCTTCTACTTTTTGATGTTGGCCATGTACGGCGGGCAGATCGGGGTGTTTGCCGTGCAGGACATGTTGCTTTTCTTCCTGATGTGGGAATTGGAGCTGATCCCGGTGTACTTGCTCCTCTCCATTTGGGGTGGGGCAAACCGCCTCTATGCGGCCACCAAGTTCATCCTCTACACGGCCCTCAGCTCCCTGTTTATCCTGGTGGCAGGTCTGGCTATGGCCTTCTACGGGGATCCCATCAGCTTTGACATGACGGATCTGGCCCACAAGACCTATCCACTCACCTTCCAACTGCTGATGTATGGGGCCTTCCTCATTGCCTATGGGGTGAAGCTGCCCATTTTCCCCTTGCACACTTGGCTGCCCGATGCCCACGGCGAGGCCACTGCGCCGGTGCACATGTTGCTGGCCGGGATCCTGCTCAAGATGGGGGGCTATGCCCTGATGCGCATGAATGCGGGCATGCTGCCGGATGCTCATCTTTACTTTGCGCCAGTGCTGATCGTGTTGGGGGTGGTGAACATCATCTTTGCCGCCCTCACCTCTTTTGCCCAGCGCAACCTGAAACGGAAGATCGCCTACTCTTCCATCAGCCACATGGGCTTCGTGCTCATCGGTATCGGATCCCTGACGGAGATCGGCATGAGCGGCGCCATGCTGCAGATGATCTCCCACGGGCTGATCGGGGCCAGCCTGTTCTTTTTGGTGGGGGCCACCTACGACCGCACCCATACGCTGGAGCTGGAGGAAATGGGCGGCGTTGGCCTGAAGATGCCCAAGATCTTCTCCATGTTCACCGCCTGCTCCCTGGCTTCGCTAGCCCTACCCGGCATGAGCGGCTTTGTGGCCGAGATCATGGTGTTTATCGGCATGGCCACCACCGATGCCTACTCTCTCCCCTTCCGGTTGGTGGTGGTTTTCCTGGCAGCAGTTGGGGTGATCCTGACCCCCATCTACCTGCTGTCGATGTTGCGGCAGATTTTCTTTGGCCCAGAGAACAAAGAGCTCACCGAACACGAAGAATTGGTAGATGCTGAGCCACGCGAGGTGTTCATCATCGCCTGCCTGTTGATCCCCATCATCGGCATTGGGCTCTACCCCAAGCTGGTGACCAGCCTCTACGACCAATCCACTAACGCTTTGGTGGCGCTGCTGCGGCAGGAGCTGCCTCAAACTGGTGAGACGGTTGCCCAAGCTCCTGCCCTCTACAACAACTGAATAGTAATGTTGAATAATAATGTTGAATTGAGATGAGAACTGAGGGTCGGAAAGGGATCCACTCCCTTTCTATCCCCTATTGGGCTTGCGGCCCTCACCAGCTTGAACTTGCATCCAGCCAAACAAAGTTGCAATTGTCAGTTGGATCCCTGAGGCGAAGGCGGGAGCGGGGATCACCTCTTGGGGATCCTCATGTACTGTCGGCTGCTGCCCGGCAGGGTAGGCGAAAACAACCCTTTCTTCGGGATCCACCACCCACCCCATTTGGCAGCCGTGATCCAGGCCGATCAAGATTTTTTTGACCAGCTTCATTGGATTTTGATCGGGAGAGAGAATCTCGATCATCCAATCCGGGCAAAAGGGGATGAGATTTTGAATGGTGCCATCTTCATCCACAGGGATCCGATCCCAGGGGATCACAGAAATATCGGGCACAATCGCGTATCCGGCGAAGGTGCAGCGCAGCTCTGGAAATGCCATTCCCAGTTGAGAAGGCTCCAACATCTCGTTAATGAAGCTACCCAGTTTTAGTTGGAGACGGCTATGTTTTCCCTGTGGCATGGGCTTCTGGATAATTTCTCCCTCGATGAACTCGCTGGCGGGCTGAGTTTCCGGCTGTTGTAGAAAGTCTTCCAGAGTTAGAGGCTTGGCAGATAGACTGACCATGGCTTTCTCCGATCACGCTGCTATCCGATTAACAATAGACTGAGAAAGTATCAAAGCTGATCAAATCAAAACAGATCCCTGTCACGTTGTTGCCAAGTCATTTGGCGGTCATAAGGGCTTTTGCCGGAAAACAACCCCATCAGCGGCCCCAAAATGGCCCCAAACACAAAACCGCCCGCATGGGCCCAATAGGCAATCCCCCCACCCTGCATACCGATGTTGGTAGGCGTCTGTAGGCTGGCAATGCCGTAGAAAGCTTGCTGGATGAACCAAAAGCCCAGGAACACCCAAGCTGGAATGTAGAGGGTTGTGATAAAAGTACCCAAGGGCACCAAGGTTAGGATCTCGGCCCGTGGAAAGCGCAAAATATACGCTCCCAATACGCCGGCAATGGCACCACTTGCCCCCAGTGAAGGAATGGGGGATCCCATGTCGAAAAACCACTGCGTTAATGCAGCCAAAGCTCCGCAAGCCAGGTAAAAGATGAGGTAGCGCACATGGCCCAAGCGATCCTCAACGTTGTTGCCGAAAACCCACAAAAAAAGCATGTTCCCGCCAATGTGGAGAAAGCCCCCATGCAGAAATTGTGAGGTGAATAGGGTTACCCATTCTGGACGCGACGAAGAGGTGATCTCCCCTCGAAAACTGGCCGTCAACTCTATCGGTACCACTGCCCACTCCCGGAAAAAAGCTGCCAGCTCTTGTGGCGACAGGGTTAGCTGGTACAGAAAAATTAAGATGTTAACGATCACCAGGGCATAAGTGACATAGGCTGTGCGGGTGGTTGGGTTGCGATCTTGCAGGGGTACCACAGTTAAGATCCAGTCGACGTCACCCTCTAGCCTAGCCTGTTCTTTTCTGCCCCCCCAGGTTCACCTCTAAACCCCTACCTGAGGCTACACTGGGGTAGTCGGCTGGGAGCTATGCTTGCAGACGGATCCCTTGCCGACGAACGCATCTCGGCCAAGCTCGCTCGGCAGAGAATGGACTACAAGATAAGGATTTAGAGGAGTGGATTGATGCCCGAGGTTGAAAGCCCCACTGCCCCGCTCAAGTTTTTGATCGTCGAAGATCATCCAGAGGTGGCCCAGAACAACTGTGAGTGGCTGCAACGGATTGCAGCCGATGCTCAGTGCATTACGGTCACCAATCCCATGGACGCCATCCTGCGCCTGCAGCGGGAACAACCAGACTTGGTTGTAGCCGATCTGCTCTATGGTCAAACCAGCGGAGAGCAGTCTGCCGAGCCTGGCCTAGAGTTCCTGCGCCATATCTTTGAGAACTACCCCACCTTGAATGTGATGGCCTATTCCAGCGAGCCGCTGCTGCTCACTCCATTGGTGGGCCTGATCAGCAAACACCAGGGTGGGTTTGCCGCGGTCAACAAAATGGAACGGCGCACCGTGTTTTTGGAGGGGGCCAAAAGTGCCCTCAATGGAGAATTGCGCATGCCGCGGGAGTTGCGCGGTCTTACGAAGCTGACAGAACGAGAAATTGAGGTCTTGAACTTGCTCTGCAAAGAAGCCCTCACCGATCAGGCCATCGCAGATCGCATTCACACCAGCAAGAAGACCGTACAAAACTGTATCCAGAGGCTCAAAGAAAAGTTGGATATTTTCGGCTCTGAGGATGAGATCAATGCTCGCGTTGCCATGTGTATGACAGCCGTTCAGAAAAAGATTATCCAGTGGTGAAACAGAATAGATTATGAGTTTGTCTCTAAACACTACTTTGGCATAGATTGCCAATGGAGCTTATCCAAGAAGTGAGGGGGGATAAGTGATGTTATTAGAGGCCGAGACAAAGCTGGTACGGGATAAGTCACTGGGATACCTCGTAACAACAGAAGAAACGCCAATCGAGAAATGGAGCCCTTTTACTTTGCTGATGCGTGTTGTGTCGGTATCTTTATCTACATTGCTACTTATTGGACTTCCTATCTTCGCAGTTCTATCGGCAATACTTTCTGCCTTAGGGACATGGATCCCTAGCACTTTGGCCAGTGGCATACCTCCTATTGCTATGGCTTTTTCTGGATTGTTGGGTGGTTTATCGATGCTTCTTTGGTACTATTGGTACTCAAATCAACCCTATAAATCTAGGGTTGTTATTTTGAGCAATGGCTTCATTTATCATGACATCTATCGTGACATCCTAGGAAAGCAGAACAGACTTGCCTATAGGTATAACGAAATTGTCTCAGTGAACGTGGACTTCAGTAAGAAGAGTGTCGGTTTTGTCAAATCAGAATGCTACCCATACTACAGCTACTACATCAATTGCCAAGGAAATCCTGTCGTATCTATATCTTCCCCGTCTTTGCCTTTGATGAGGTATGTAGCCAGCTACATTTGCTCCACGCGCTGGAAAGGCATGAGAGAAGCAATTGAGCGTGGACAAGAGGTTTCATTTGGATGCGTTGCCATAAGTAGGGAGTACGTTAGAGTCAAGGATTTCGGTTCTTCAGAGCGATTGTTATTTAGGATCCAGGCTATCAAAGAGATTAAGCTGTGCATTGATAGTGAGGATGGTTACGTATTCCGCCTGGAGTTTATCTCAGGGTCTAGGTCAACAAAGAGCTCTGATTGTTACTTCCGCTGTGACAAGGTAGATAACTTCCATCTATTTTTCAAGACACTCAAGCTTGTGGGTATCCCTATGAACCTTTCTGAGCTTCCAGCACGTCTCACCTTTGAGAATCATATTAGACAGGCAACAGATGGCTAGACACCAACCGAATGGAGGAGGCACCGATCTTTGGGTACAGCCTTTCCAGGAGATAAGCGAGGTAGTACTGCACGGCAAAGACAAAGAGCACGCATGAGGAAAAAGCAGGCTTCCATAGCTTCCGCCTTTATTTCCTCGAGACGACTGGGCGCCGGACAGCTTTCAACTTGGATCAGTGGATCCCCAGTGCAGAGGCAAACACGCTGTGGCCCACTATGGCCTCTACCACAACACTGATGGCAAACCCCAGCATGGCCAGCCGTCCGTTCCATCGCTCGGCCTTCTCCGTCCAGCCAATCTCCCACTCCGGCGGGGTATCGCCATCTTGACCGTACTGCGGCACATACCGCGGGCGACTGGCACTCTCCCAACCGGCAGGGCGCTTGGAGTTGAAGAAAGCCATCGAACCAATCACAACAGCAGCCACCAACCCGGCCACCATTACGGCAATGTAGGGGAGGAAGGGATTGTCAAGCATCATTGGATTGTCAAGATAGGGATTGAAGGAGGGTGAAAGAGCTGGATGAAAGGGTAGAGCCATAACATCTCAAAGCCGAAGAGAAACTCTCTGAGATGCCCGATGTGGCTCTACCGAAAAGTTCTTTGACAGATTATTGCAGGTTATTGCAGACCTAGCCACTGGGCGAGAGTGCTGGCAAAAACACTGTGGCCCAACGCCGCTTCCGTAGCGATGCTGATCACCAAGCCCAACATGGCCAAGCGTCCATTCCAACGCTCTGCTTGCTCCGTCCAGCCCGGAATCCAGTCGTTGGTGGTGTCGTAGTACTGGGCAACAGAAGCGGAGTCCAGACGAGAAGGGATTCTGGGAGACGATTGCATTGCTAATACCTCGTATTGGTTGCTGTAACCAAACTTAACACAAAGTTACATTTTGTGACAAGCTTCGCTTTCAGGTCAGGGAGGAAGGGATCCCTGGATGCCGGAAGGGATTGGGCGGATGGGTTTGCCGAAGGCTGGCCGGAAGCGATGTCATACTGAGGGAAGCAGGCTTTTTTCGCAGACCATGGCGGTATCCCCCCTTTCTTCTCTCAAGCTTGATCATTCTTTCGATCTGGCTGCCCAGGTGCGGTCAGATTTTCCGATTTTGCAGCGCCAGGTCAACGGCCACCCGCTAATCTACTTTGACAATGCCGCCACTTCTCAAAAGCCACTGGCGGTTATGCAGGCGATGGATCATTACTATCGACACTGCAACGCCAACGTGCATCGTGGGGTCCATACGCTGAGCAACGAAGCCACAGATGCCTATGAGGGGGCGCGGGAAAAGATCGCTCGGTTTGTGAACGCGCCTTCTCCTCAGGAGATCATCTACACCCGCAATGCCAGCGAAGCCATCAATCTGGTGGCCTACAGTTGGGGCTTGAGCCATCTGGAGCGGGGGGATGAGATCGTCCTCTCGGTGATGGAGCATCACAGCAACCTGATCCCGTGGCAATGGGTGGCCCAGAAGACGGGAGCCCACCTCAAGTTCATCCAGATCACGCCAGAGGGAGAGCTGGATCTGGAGCACTGCCGGTCTTTGCTCAGCGACCGCACCCGCTTGGTGGCGGTAACCCAGGTCTCCAACATGCTGGGATCCATCAACCCCGTTCAGGAGATTACTGAACTGGCCCATCGTTACGGAGCCAAGGTTTTGCTGGATGCCTGCCAGAGCGTGCCCCACATGCCTGTGGATGTCCAGGCGCTGGATTGCGATTGGCTGGCCTTTTCGGGGCACAAGATGTGTGGCCCAACGGGGATTGGCGTCCTCTACGGCAGGCGGGAGCTGCTGCGAGCGATGCCCCCTTTTTTGGGTGGGGGAGAGATGATCGCCGATGTGTACTGGGATCACGCCACCTATGCGGATATCCCCCACAAATTTGAGGCTGGTACGCCGGCGATTGCCCAGGCGGTGGGGCTGGGGGCAGCCGTAGATTACTTGAGCCAGATCGGTCTGGAGCGGGTTCATGCCCATGAACAAAGGTTGATTACCCACCTGTTGGACGGGATCCAGCGCATAGCGGGTATTACGGTTTATGGCCCCAAGGATCCGGCGCGACGGGCAGGGCTGGTTAGCTTTTCGGTGGAGGCTGTCCATCCCCATGACCTGTCTACTTTGCTGGATGAGCAAGGCATTGCCGTTCGAGCGGGGCACCACTGCACTCAGCCTCTCCATTGCTATTTGGGAGTACAATCCACTGCCCGAGCCAGTGTTTACCTGTACAACACGTTGGCGGAGGTGGATCGCTTTTTAGACGTGTTGGCAGAAGCGGTGGAGTTCTTCGGCGCTGCCCTAAGCTAGGTCGTGTTGATCTTAAAGCAGTACCGACATCTATTTTCTCGTTTTGACAAATTGGCAAGAAACTTCTTGAGTTTTCTCTATCTCGTCAGTGCTCTCTTTTGGCTCAAATATAAAGATCAACACAACCTTGCATTCCTCCCGACCCTCGCCCTGTGGGCAGAGGGCAGGGCTCCTGTGGCTTCTAGCTGAATCTCTAGCGGACGGAGTAGGCTGCTGAGACGGCAGGCAACTGCAGGGAGAGGGATCCCAGCGGGGCCAAGGTGGTGCCGGGGTAGTAGAAAGCCAGGATTTGTGCCGCGTTAAACCCCTGCCGAGCCAGGGTATAGGAGCCATACTGGCTCAGGCCCACCCCATGGCCAAAGCCGCCACCGATGAAGCGATAGCCTGCCAATCGCTCCCCTTGTTTCAGAGGCTCTATCCGAAACAGGGTGCTGTACAGGCGAGGAAAAGCCAAGCGCACCTGATCTTTGCGCAAAAGAATGGAGTGGATCCCTTCTGCCGTCTGCAAGTCCAATTGCATCACCTGCACCCGGCCACTGGCGGAGCGCTCCAGGATCTGTATCCCCGCGATGCTGCTCCAAGTGGGCATGGGGATCCCCAGGTAGTCTTGGCCGGCGCGCAACTGGGTGTTCAGCTCCTCCAGAGATAGGGAGAACTCCCAGCGGAATAGGCGGGATACCCCTGCTTCGTTGAAGCCCTCTCGTTGGGCCAAAAACGCCTGGAAGCTGCTCTCCTGCCGCAAATCCAAGGGCTTACCCGGTTGATGGGCAATATCCGCTTGCCGGCGCAGGTAGGGGCGCGGATCCCCGTCCCAAACATCTTCAAAGGCCGCCGAGATGCCGCCATTGGTAGAGGAATAGACAGCATCCACCAGCTCGCCATTGTAGGTGAGCACCAGGCCACTGGTTTGGCGAATGGCTTCGTCTGCCCGTGGGTGAGTTCCGGTCAACCCCTTGTAAACCTGGCAGTGGGTATTGGCACAGAGCTGATAATCGTCAACCTGAAAGCGGTGGAGGTTCTTGAGGGCGTAGGTGCGCGCCAAAATCGCCTGGGCGGCCATCGCGGCAAAAGGGGCCCCTGGCCCCACCTCGTGGGGAACTACCCCCCGCAAATAGGTTTCCAGAGGCACGGCATTGACCACAGTGTAGCTGCCGTAGGCATTGGGCTGAAAGGTGATGGATCCGGCATAGTAGTGGTCGTTCACCCGTAGATAGCCGGCATCAGAGGTCACCCTGAGGCGGGTGCGGTGGTAGCGAAAGTGTTCATGGATCCAGCTCAGCTCCGCCCGTTCTCGCCGCTCCTGCACCTCGAGCCGCACATGGGGGATCCCTTCTTTCTGGGCATACTGCTGAATCTGGGCCAGTTGTTGCGGGGTGTAGGCGCGGCTGGCCCACACCTGCCATTCTTGCGGCTGGGCGATCTCGGTGCTGATGCCCAGAGACTGCCAATGGTTGGCATTGGCCTCGGCACTCTCAAAGCTTTTGTGGCTGCTGAGAATTAGACGATATACGGTTTCCGGGGAGGTCAGGGCGCGATTGACAATGCCAATGCTGACCCGAGGCGTTCGCTGCGTTTGGGTGCTGCCGTCTGCTTGGGCAAATTCCAGGGTGAGAAGGGATCCCGTCGGCGCTGCCAGCTCCACCTGATCCGTCTCAGAACGGCCAAAGCGTTGCACAATGCCTATGTGCAGGATTGGGTTTTCGGGGGTGGCCGCCGTGGCAAAGGTCTCTTCGCCAACGCCGGTCGCGTCGGCGGCATGGAGCGCCAAGGCCGTCAGCAACAGGCCCAAGCCGGAAATGAGGGTGCTCTGCTTGCAGGACGAAGTCCTTGAAAACCGGCGAGGTTTGGCAGTGGGAGGCTGACAACTGGCCATGGCCGCTTTATCCTAAAACACACCCTGTCGATTTTACCCGCATCTTTTCTGGCCCACCTGCAGTGGTCGCGTTAGCGGTGCGGAGCACCATGGATGCTTTTCCTCGCATGTCTGTTCCCGACGACGGGTTCCCAATCGCCACGGCGGGACGCCGCCCCTCTTTGCACAAGGGATCCGGCTGGCGGCTGGGCTGGGATCCCACCCGTTCCCCTTTTGTTGCCCTGGTGGGGGGAGAAACCTGGGCGCTGGAGCTCACTCAGGAGGAGTGGCAAGCGTTTGTGCAGGGGGTGCAGCGCCTGCAGCAGGATATGGAGGCCATCGCATCCCAACTGATGGCGGAGGAGAGCATTACGCTGGAGCAGACTTTCCCTGCTTTGACCCTGATAGCCAGCGGCAGCGCCACTGCCTGGGGTCTCTATGTGCAATTGCATCAAGGCCGGCGCGGAGAAGGTTTTTGGCCTGCTGATGTTGTCCCTGAGCTGTGCCAGGCCCTCGCCCAATGCTTTGAGGAAGCTCTCTAGCCCCCTGAAGCCTGCAGTCTGGATCCCTGCCCAGGGTTTTTGGGGCGAAGCTACAACCCCTTGATTCCCTTCAGCGCCTGAGAGAACCGATGGATCTGCACCATCTGCACACCTACATTCGTCCCCGACAGCTTGAGGACTTGACCGCCTGGGATCCCGGCTGGAACTGGCTGGCCGGGGGGACTTGGCTCTTCTCCCAGCCGCAACCCCACCTGCGGGGACTGGTCGATTTGCATCCTCTGGGCTGGAATGAGCTGGAAATCAGCGCAGAAGGGCTAAAACTGGGGGCAACCTGTACCTTCCAGCAACTGCTGCAATACCCTTGGCCGCCCCATTGGCCGGGGATCCGCGCCCTGTGCGAGGGAATGGCATCTCTGGCCTCTTTCAAAGTGGCCCACCTGGCAACGATAGGGGGAAATCTCTGTCTGGCCCTGAGTGTCGGTGTCGTAGCGCCCGTGTTGATCGCCCTTGAGGCCACCTACACGCTGATCGATCTGCAGGGATCCCTGCGCCACATCCCCGCTCAGGACTTTCAAACCGGCCCCCAACAAACTCTGCTGCAGCCGGGGGAAGCCTTGCGATCCATCTGGATCCCGGCCCAACGGCTGCGCGGCCCCAGCACCTTTCAGCGGCTCGGCATCACCCAAACGGATCCCGCCTTGGTGATCGTCGCTGGATCGCGCGATCCCGACTCAGGCAACTATCGCTTCGGGCTCAATGCCGCCCTTTCACCCCCACAACTGGTGCGGCTGGGATCCCGGCCCGATCCAGAACATCTTCCCCAACTTTTGGCAGAGCAAGCCCACGGCTGGATCGCGGATTTTCGGGCCAGCGCCCTTTACCGCCAACGCATGAGCGAGGTATTGATTCGCCGCTGTCTGGCAATCTTGCTCCGAGAGTAAGCCTGACCTCCCTGACCAAATGAGAGAGGATAAATTCATCTGCTGAGCTCCCAAAAACGAATGACCCATGAGAGTCCGCGGCGGCAGCAAGTGCCACCCCACAGACAACCGCGAAAATAGTTCACAGTGAACCCAGCTTTATCTGAGCTTAAAACTTGAGGCCAGTTTATAAAAAACTTACCCACAGTTGATAGCCAGTGAGGTTTTGGATTCAGGAGTTCGCGTGATTTGACAGGGAAAGTTTTGGATCCGCAAAGGGTAACCTGAAACCAAGGAAAGGCTGGAATACTGGGGCAAGCTCCTTTGGGTTTAGCTAAGTGCCTGATTTCTCCCGAAGCGGGACTGGAACTGCTATGAGTCGGTTTTCCCCTCATGAAGTGTATCTCCGGAGAATCCTCTTTCGTCTGGCCACTGCGGCTCCTCGTGGCATGACATTGATCGAGTTGCTGGTGGTCATCGTGATTGTCGGTACTCTCTGCGCGGTGGCCATTCCCAACCTGCTCAACCACATTCGCCGCTCCAGAGTTGCTGAAGCCCAAACAGCTTTGGCGACCGTTGGCCGTGCTTCGGAAATCTTCCGCATGGATTTTACGGTTTATCCTTCCAGCTACGCCGATATTCAATTCGGAGGGATCCACGGGGATCGTTATCTGCAAGATCCCTGGCAAGCCCCCAACTATCGTCTCCCCGAAGTTGTTCCTCCCACTCCTGGCCCAGCTGGCATGCGTTGGATGACGGAGTCTCACACCTACACAGCTGCTGGTGGGGATCCCCTGCGCTGTGACATTGGCCTCGGGGATCGCCAGCAAGAGGTTCTGGTCTCTGGCTACGACCTGCACAACTCCTGCAACCTTTATCATTGACTTGCCTGGGCGAGATTTGGCGGCTTGAGGAGACGGGACTGGGCGGACTTGAACCGCCGACCTAGCGCTTAGGAGGCGCTTGCTCTATCCATCTGAGCTACAGCCCCTTGTCGGACATCCTACCGATCTTAGCCCCCATCCCAGATTACAGCCCTTTTGCAGATGAAGTGGTGCTCAGCCAATTCTTAACGCGCTCCGACTGGGGTTGGTGTTATTCTGAGAGCGCCTTTGAGGGAGGGCGGAGCTTTGTCTGGCGATTTGCTGATCCGAAATGCTGAGCTGCTGGTGCCGGAAGGGGATCCCTGGCGGGGAGATGTGCTGGTGCGGGAGGGGCGCATTGCCCAAATCGGCCCAAACCTCTCGCCAGAAGGGGTGGCAAGGATCATTGACGCTGAGGGCCATACCCTGATGCCGGGGGTTATCGATCCCCAAGTTCACTTTCGCGAGCCTGGCCGCGAGCACAAAGAAGACCTGCAGACGGGATCCTGGGCCTGTGCCCGGGGCGGGGTGACCAGCTTTTTGGAGATGCCCAACACCGACCCCCTGACGATTGACCAAGCGACGCTGGATGACAAGCTGGCCCGTGCGGCCAGCAAGTGTGTAGTCAATTACGGCTTTTTTATCGGGGCCACTGCCGATAACCTAAAAGAGCTGCAAACGGTGCAGGGAGCCTGTGGCATCAAAATCTTCATGGGATCCATGCATGGCCCCCTCTTGGTGGATGATCAGGCGGCGCTAGAACGGATTTTCGGGGAAACGGATCCCAACTTTTTAATTGCCGTCCATGCCGAAGATTTGTCTCGCATCACAGCTCGTAAGGCCCTGTTTGCCGGACGCACAGACGTAGCTGTTCACTCGCAAATTCAGGACGAGGAATCGGCCCTGATCGCCTCACGGCGGGCTTTGGACTTGGCCACCCGCTACCGCCATCGCCTACACATTTTGCACCTTTCCACCGGTCTAGAGGTCGAGCTGCTGCGCCAGCACAAGCCAGCTTGGGTGACGGCAGAGGTGACCCCCCAACACCTACTGCTCAGCACCGCCGATTACGCTCGTCTGGGATCCCTGGCCCAGATGAACCCCCCCCTGCGGGATCCCGCTAACCTGGCCCAACTGTGGCAGGGGCTGCACGACGGGATCCTGGATTGCATTGCCACCGACCATGCCCCTCATACTTTGGAAGAAAAGGCTCAGCCCTATCCCCACTCCCCTTCCGGTATGCCCGGCGTGGAAACCGCTTTGCCTCTGATGTTGACGGCAGCCCAGCAGGGGCGTTGTACGCTGGCGCAGGTGGTGCGGTGGATGTGTGAGGCGCCGGCCCGCCTCTACGGGATCCCTAACAAAGGGCGGCTGCAGGTGGGCTACGACGCCGACCTGGTGCTGGTGGATCGCCACACACCCAAACCGGTGCGGCGAGAAGAACTGTTGACCAAATGCCGCTGGAGCCCCTTTGAAGGGTGGGAGCTGGTAGGCTGGCCACTGCTAACCCTCGTGGGCGGGCAGATCGCCTTTCAAAATGGCCGTGTGGATCCCTCGGTGCGGGGAAAGGCCCTGCAATTTCAGCGCTAGCCAGGGATCCCTGGCGTTCTATCTATTCCATCTAAAAGTCATCATCCATACCCTGGCAAACTGTTGGCCAAGATTGGGATCCCGAGATCTGTCTCCTTTCTAGGCTCTAGCGTTCCGCATCACCGAGGGGAGCGGGCTCCATCACCAGAGGCGCTGCGGTTCTATTCACCTTGCAGGGCAGAATGCGGTTTAGAAAGCCGAGGATCCCCCAAACCCAACTGACGGTGATCACCCAAAAGATCCACAGCCCGCTTGCCCACGGTTGCGGCAAGTCCAAGGCCATCCCCCCAATCATCGGGCCAAGGGCAAACCCCGCCGACCAACAAAGAGAGTTGACCGACAGATACACTCCCCGCAAGTGATCCGGTGCCAAATCCGCCACCAAAGCAGAGGCAGAGGGGTTGTAGCTCACCAACGCCAAAGAGAGCACCGCCAGCGCCAAGACTGCCACCACCGACCCCAATCCCGCCGCCAGACCGCTAAGCCAAACCAAGAGAAATCCTACCCCCCACATCAGGGCAGATCCCTGCAACCCTTGAATGCGCGTCCGGCGATTCAGCCAACGGGCCACCGGCATCTGCAGCAGAGCAACCAAGGTCCCATGTAAGGCAAACAAAATGCCGATTTGCACCTCTGGGATCCCTACCCCATTGCGGAAGTAGAGGGGCATGCTGCTGCTGAGCTGAGCGACATAGGTGGTGAACAGGATATTCGACAGGCCAAACACCAAGAGGGAGCGATCCCTGAGAGCGGTTTTCCAACCTGCCAACACCGGCTCTGCTGCCGGACAAGTCGCCCGAGTTTCCCGGATAAAAAACCAAAGCACCGCCAGAAAGATCAGAAAAGTGACACCATCGATCACAAACAAGAGCCGATAGGCCCCCGTCAGAGCCACCAGCGTGCTGGCCATAGCCACCCCAAGGCTGAGGCCCAAGTTGTCCCCCAGACGGTTGAGGGCGTAGGCTTCGTTGCGCTGCTCGCGGGTGGTTAGATCCGCTACAATCGCTTCTGCAGGCGGCCAGTACAACCCCTGCCCCAAACCTGCAGCCACATTGGCCAGAGCAAAACTCCAGAAGTTATGGGAGAGCGCAAACCCAAACGACCCCAAGCTGGAAATGGCCAGGGAGAGGATCAAAGTGGAGCGGCGCCCCCAAGCTCCATCGGCCATCGAGCCGCCCAGGATGCGGCCAAACACCCCGGCAAAAGCCATAATGCCCAGCCCCAAGCCCACTTGGGTGGCGGTCAGCCCTACCTGATTGACAAAAAAGAGGGTGGCATAAAACAGGGTAAAGCCGGTTCCGGTTTGGGAAAGCAGCCGACCGACAAAGATTAGCCAAACCTGAAAACTGAGCTTCGGCCACCAAGAAGGGATCCGCATGTTGGGTGCAGTGGGGGAGGGCTTACCTAGCCTACGGGATCCCGTTCACCGACGCCAGGGCAAGAACCCTGCTCCGACTCTGACAGGTAAGCTGAAAATCTGCCAAGCCAAGCCTGATGTTCGTTACCGGAAGGCTCTTCACCCAGCGAACCAGCAGACAGGGCAACCCATTCCCCCAACTCCAGATATTCGCTCAACAGCCGCGCCAACTTATAAACTCGATAATCGAGCTGCACCAAGCTACTTTTCATCTGCCCCAAAACACCCAGTCCTCTTCTAAGCCGACTCAACGCTTTTCCCAAAACTTGCTGAGCAGGAAGCCAGTCCCTGCCTCGCCACAGCCGAGCCGTAGCTCCCTTTTGCCCACAACAGGGTGCCTGTAGCTCAGCCACAGACCTGGACAAGGCTGGAAAAAGCTGTGCCTTACAGTCCTAACATTAACAATCGTAAAACAATTGCAAATAAAAAGTCATCCACCTGCTTGCCTTGCAGGAGCCAACCCAAGCGCTAGACCAAGAGAGCCAAGGTTTTTTTAACTCAGCACAGGTGTCTTTGGGGCAAGGGATCCATCCGACAAGCGCCAACCGACTGCCAGTTGTTTCTAACTGACGGCCACGGGCGACTTAGCGGCAGCAGCAGCGCGATTTTCCTCTTCCTCAGGAGGGACAACGGCAAACTCGATGTGGTTGAGCAGGGTGGTCACGAAGGCGAAGAGCAGGAAAGGCAGAGAAATCACCAAAATCAGGGCAATGGTGAGAAAAGCGTAGAGGGGGCTATTCATCAGGGAGAGGGCAGCGGCCAAGCTGGCAAAGATGACAATCAGCCAAATGATGATCTGGCCGTAGATATCTCCAAAGGAGAGGGTGCAGGTGAAGCGGTAGCGGGTGTGGGTGTTCATGGCAGTTCCTCTGGATAGCCTGGATGGTTCGATCCTAAGGACAGATCAAGCCCCATCCTGAGAAATATGTCGAGATTTTAGACGAGAGACGAGGAGATGCCTCTCTTTGCTAAGAAATATCTCAAGAATCGGCTGAGAAAGAGGGGATCCGCCGTCTGGAAGGAGGCAGGATGCTACCCTCAAGATTGGGAACCGTTTCTTGCAGGCAGCAGCCATGTGTATTTGTATTCACTGCTACTACGTGGATCGCTGTACCACCTACCATGCCGTGGAAGCGCAGCATCAGCAACCTCATCTCACACTGACGCCGGATTTTGAGCCGCAGGGCCCCCAGATCAATGTCAATATCCGCAATGGGGGCACCGAGATGGAATGGGATGTGGTGGGCTGCCAGAGCTTTCGCGAGGAACGGAACAAGTGGGCGCGGCTCCGTCCCTACGAGGTGGTTCCCACGTAAGATCCAAGAGCGGCCTGGATTTCCAGGGAGTTTCTTGCCCGGCCAGGTTAGAACTCTTCAGTTTGGCAGTTCGGCTCTCCCAGTCTGAGAGGTTTGATGGGGGCTGGAGAGGTTTTTGTCGAGTTTCGAGAGATTGGAAGACTATGATGCTGGCCTCAAGCCCCGCAGCGCTGCCAGTGGATGCCCGTCAACAGGTGAGCCAATTCATGCAGCGCCTACAAGATGACATCTGTGCCCGTCTGGAGGCCCTAGACGGAAAAGCCAAGTTTCGGGAAGACCGTTGGGAACGCCCTGGAGGAGGGGGCGGGCGCTCGCGGGTCATTCAGCAGGGAGACGTGTTTGAGCAGGGGGGAGTCAATTTTTCCGAGGTGTTCGGATCCCATCTGCCCCCTTCGATTCTGAAACAGCGTCCAGAAGCGGCAGGGCATCCTTTCTACGCCACAGGCACCTCTATGGTGTTGCATCCTCGCAACCCCTATGTGCCGACGGTACACCTGAACTATCGCTATTTCGAGGCGGGGCCGGTTTGGTGGTTTGGGGGCGGGATGGATCTCACCCCCTATTACCTGTTTGAGGAGGATGCGGCCCATTTTCACCGCACCCTCAAGGCAGCCTGTGACCGCTTGGATCCCGTCTACTACCCAGTTTTCAAGATCTGGTGCGATCGCTACTTTTTCCTACCTCATCGCGGCGAGGCGCGCGGCGTTGGCGGCATTTTCTTCGACTATCAGGATGAACGCCCTGGGCTGCTCTATCGGCCTGAAGGCCAGGCGGAAGGGGATCCCGAACAACTGGCTTCTGAGCCACCATCGTTACAGGTGCGGGTGGGATCCCGAAGTTGGGAACATCTTTTCCAGTTGGTGCAAACCTGTGGCGACGCCTTCTTGCCGGCCTATGTGCCGATTGTGGAGCGGCGGCAGGGGATGGAATGGGGGGAGAGAGAACGGCAATTCCAGCTCTATCGTCGCGGGCGCTACGTGGAGTTCAACTTGGTCTACGACCGGGGCACGATCTTTGGACTCCAGACCCAGGGCCGCACCGAGTCGATCTTGATGTCTTTGCCGCCATTGGTGCGCTGGGAATATGGCTACGAGCCCCAGCCGGACACGTGGGAAGCTAAGCTCTACCAGGTGCTCTGCCAGCCCCAGGATTGGGCGTAGGCCGGCCATACCCCGTCTCTGCTTCTGAGGATCCGTGGCGTGTTTTCTCCTTTCCCCCTCACCTACCGCGTTCAGCCCCCCCGACAGGGCGGCTTAGGACCCGCGCCTGCGTTGGTAATGCTGCACGGGATCGGCAGCCACGAGGGGGATTTGTTCCAGTTGGCCCCCTATCTGGATCCCCGGTTGGCGGTGATTAGCTTGAGAGCCCCTATTCCTTGGAGTGTGGGCGGGTTTGCCTGGTTTGAAATGGCCTGGACGCCAGAAGGGCTGGTGGGGGATCCCCAGCAAGCGCGCAATAGCCTCCAGCTCCTGAGCCGCTTTCTGGAACAGGCGCTGCCCAGTGGGATCCCGGGTATTGCCTTGGATCCCAGGCAGGTGTATTTGCTGGGGTTTAGCCAGGGGGCGATCATGAGCCTGTACTTGGCTCTGACCCAGCCGGAGAAGCTGGCGGGGGTGGTGGCAATGAGTGGGCGCCTATCTCCAGAGATCCTGGCCGAGGCGGTGGAGCCGGAGCGGATGAAACACCTGGCCATCCTGGTGGTTCATGGCACTGCTGATGCTGTTTTGCCGATTGCTTTTGGCCGTCAGATCCGGGATTATTTTGCCCCGCTGCCACTGAACTTTACCTATCGCGAGTACGAGATGGGCCATGAAGTTTCCCCGGAGAGCCTGCGGGATATTCAGGTGTGGTTGCAAAACCTGTTGGATAGGAGAGATTCGGAAGTGAAAACCTGAAGAAGTTTGACCCAATTGGGATGACTCTAATTCAGGTGTTGGGCAAGGCTGTGCAGCACTTAGCAAGCTCCTCAATGGCACAGCTTCGGTTCTCGCCATCTTCAGGGTTTCGAGGGGCAAGTGATAGGGATCCCTGCCCCATTCAGTTTTCCGGCTCTCCTTCGGGCTCGGATGTCAGAATATAGTGATTAATTGTTAAAGCGTTAAAGCCGGGCAGAATGAGCACTTAGTACCGATGCTCCCCTACCCAGAGGCCGACCAATGCTGCCTTGCCCCAGGGATCCACTTTCACTTCTGCCCGCGTGGCTTCAGGGTAACGCCGAATATCCTCTTCCAAGGCATCTCCAGCTGCTTCGGGAATAAAAAATTCTTCGATTCCCAACTTGAGCTGCCACCCGTCAAACCAGCCTCGCAGTACTTTCTCTTCAGGCTGCAAATCTTTGGGCATCTCCCGGCTGACACCGATTGCTTGCCAAGGTTGAGTGGGATCCCCTTCGGGGGGAGCTAAGCGCAGATAAAGGATCCCTGGGGTCTCCAATTCAGGTGACCAACCCGGCAGTTGCTCTAGGGTGGAGCGTCGAGCGACGACGTAGCCCAAGGTCACGTACCGGCCCCGCAAAAGGTCATAGGGATCCACAGGGGCCGTTTGCAGGTAGATCGTGGTTCCGACAGCAAGAGTCAGCGCTTGCCGAGCCGGTATCAGCAGAACGATACCCAGCTGCAACAGGAGGGGTAGCCAAAACCGCCATTTGGGCAGGGATCCCTTCTGAGAAAGATTCGACGGGCTAGCCATAGCAGCCAGAGAGAGTGACCTCTCTCTTATGGCACAGGTTTGCCAATCCCGGACAGAAGCGGGTAGAAGTGCCCCACTGGCCCCTGACCTGACCCGATGGCCAAAGGATGTCGCAGCGCTTCTGTTACATAGGCTTTGGCCGCCACCGTGGCCGCCAAGGGATCCCTGCCCCAGGCCATCTGCGCCGCAATGGCCGCCGAGAGGGTGCAGCCGGTGCCGTGGGTGTGGCGGGTGGGGATCCGCTCTGTTTTCAGCACTTCCAGTCGCTCGCCATCGAACCACACATCCACCCCCTGCAGTTCCCCCGGCATACCCCCACCTTTGACCAACACCGCTCCACAGCCCAGGGTGCGAATCTGCTGAGCCGCCGTTTGCATATCCGCCAGGGACTGCAGCTCCAGCCCCGTTAAAATTTGCGCCTCATAGCGATTGGGGGTCAGCACCTGGGCCAAGGGGATCAGCCGCTCGCGGATGGCCTGAATGGCTTCATCTGCCAGCAACTTCGCTCCCGTGCGGGACACCATCACCGGATCCACCACCAGAGGCCGCAACGCCCAGCGCTCCACCTGACGGGCTACCTCCAGCACGATCTCGGCATTCAGCAACATGCCCGTCTTGATCCCTTGCACCCCGATGTCCTGCACCACAGCCTCGATTTGGGCGGCTACGGCTTCGGGGGGCAGCGCATCCACCCGGCTCACCCCAAGGGTATTCTGGGCAGTCACGCAGGTCAGGGCAGAGGTACCGTGTACCCGTTGGAAAGCAAAGGTGCGCAGATCCGCTTGGATCCCTGCTCCCCCACCACTGTCGGATCCAGCGATGGTGAGGGCGACAGGGGGGTGCTGCTCGGCCAGCAGTGGAGCCGGAGTTGGTTCAGATGCAGAGACAGACATTGGCCAAACGACAAAAATGGGCAAGGGTACCGATAGCCATTTCCATCAATCAATATGAACCATCTCTTTAACGTAGCAATGAAACTGTTGGTTCTCGATTGATCTGAGACCACTGGGGTATTGGGAAAACTCTTGCAGACGTCTGTCAAGAAGCTGACTAAGAGTGAGTTGTCCTAGTCTAAATCCGAGTAGTCCTCATCAGTGGTGGCGACCACCTCAACCCAGGCTCTATCCCCCTCCACCGCCGTCAAGCTCCAGCGCAGAAGCCGAGCCGGCTGGCCCAGCTCCCGGTCAACTTGCTGACAGAGGGATTGCTCCAGTTGCGGGGCAGAGAGAGGCGAGCTCAACGGCAGAGATAGGTGCAACAAATGCAACTTCACAGGAGTCGAGAACTGATCTCGCCAAGGAAACAGACTTACTTTCGATAACTTCTAACACTAAGAATCCAACAATATAAACTAATGTAGTATTTTCAGATTAGGCTGAGACAGCCGGGCTACTGAGAAAAACCTTTTGGGCCCCTGCATTATTGCTCCGCAACGCTGACGCGACCAAGGTTTTAGTTGTGGGTACAGTGTCCTAGTTTGAATCGAAATGACTACAACACCTAGTGACATACTCCCGACCCCGACTGCTGGCAGTACGGAGCGGGCTTCTCGCTTCATCGGGGAGCCTACGCAAGAACCATCCACGAGCAGACACGGAATGTCCTACCGCGTAGTTGCACCAGATTCCGGCAAAAGCCATTTTGTGCAACTACTCCTATCATACACCATGTGGGGGTATCTGTATCCCGGCAATGACCCTACGGGTACAGTGCGGGGCTTAGCTACCCCCACACCCCCATAAGCTAACAAGTAGACCTGAACAGAAATCCGGCACGGTTAGGAGCCAAACTGCAAACGGTAAACCTCTTCCTCTTGATCGGTCTCCACCTCCAAATCGGAGGTAGCATAGGCTACACACAGCAGCACAAACCCTTGGGCCTGCAGTTCTGGCCCAATCCCCATTGCCTCTGTCTGAGTCACAGATCCCGACTTCAGCCGCCCCGCACAGGTGGTGCAAACCCCCGCCTGACAAGAGGAAGGTAGCTCTATCCCGTGTTCAAGAGCAGCTTGTAAAACCGTCTGATCCGCAGAGGCAGGGAAGCGGTAGGTTTGGCCGCGGTGATGAAGGGTTACTTGATAAGCCGTAGCAGACATCAGGAACGGGCTCCCGACGGAGTACGGGTCACCGTCAGAGACTGTGGCTGGCGCATTTTCTTCACCAGAGCCTGGATCTTTTTGGCTCCTTCCTTTTGCAGGTCGGCGATGTAGTGGCCTTTGAGCCGCTCCGCCTCAGCTTCATCGGAGAAGGGGCCGTAGTAGTAGGTGCAGTCCTCGGTGGTGATCTCGATCCAGACCGACAGGCCGCGCAGCTTATCCAACAGACTGACCAAAGGGTTGCTCACGGGATCCATCCCCCATTAACAAGTGCTAACGATCATTGGATATTTTCTGCAATCCCCTAGATTCTACTGCTTTTATTGACGATTTGTTGAGGAATGTATCAATCTCGGCACGTTTGAGGTGGTGGGGAGAGCGCTGCCGGTGGATTTCGTAGAGGGCAATGCCAGTGGCCACAGAAGCATTCAAGCTTTCAGTGCGGCCTGCCAAGGGAATGGACAGCAGTTGGTCACAATGGCGTTGTGTGAGCAGGCTAATCCCTTCCCCCTCGGATCCCACTACCAAAGCAATGGGCCGCTGAAAATCGGCGCTATAGATGGGGTCAGCCCCTCGGCTGGTGGTGCCATAAACCCAAAACCCCTGCTCTTTGAGGTATTCCAAAGCCCGATTCAAATTCACCACCCGCGCCACCGGCAAGGTGGAGAGGGCTCCCGCCGCTACCTTCATCACCGTCGAGGTTACCCCTGCTGCCCGCCGCTGGGGGATCACCATCCCCTGCATGCCAAAAGCCTCCACACTACGGGCAATGGCTCCCAAGTTATGGGGATCCTGGATCCCGTCTAGGACTACCAGCACCGGATTGGGGCTGGCCTGCCGGCTTCTTTCCACCAAATCCTCCAGATCCATGTACTGATAAGGCGTGGCTTGGGCAGCGATACCCTGGTGGTTGGCGCCAGCCGTGAGGGCGTTCAGCCGCTTTGGAGAGACTTCGTCGATAACAGTGCCCCGCGCTTTGGCTTCTTCCAACAGAGACAAAAATTGGGGGCTGTAGCGCAACCTCGGCAGGATCCAAACCCGGTTGAGGGTGGCTTGACTTCTCAGGGCGGCCAGTACCGTCTGGCGACCGTAGATGATCTCTTGCTCCAGCTCGGTCTCCGGATTCCCGTCGGCCTGAGGCTGAACTTCCCCTGGCAAGATCCCTGTCTCGCCAGTGGAGAGGCCGGGATCCAGCTCGCCTACTGGTTGAGGAGCCATCTTGCCTTGGGGCCACTGCCGTTGCGCGTCGCGACGGATGGGCTTCACTGGAGCCTCTCGGAGGGCAAGCTTGGGATCCCCGTCTCGGCGTTTGGGCCGCTGTACCCGCTTGCTAACGGATTGCCCTGCCCTTCGCGGCTGCAGTTTGCCCGAGCGAGACAGCCGTGAAGCAGGTTTGCGCTGAGAAGTCTTGGGCATGGGCGTGGAAGATGGAAAGACGGAAAGACTATCCTAACCTTCCCACTCGCCCAGGGTCTCAGCCAAAACATCAGTGAGGGCGAGGATATGGCGCAGCCGTTCGGGATTGGCCAGGTAGAGATAGCCCAGAACCGTTTCCAGGCCGCTGGCGTTTTGGTAGTCGGCCAGAGGCAGATGTCGGGGTGGGCGACCGCAGCCATTGCGACCCCAGCGGACAATTTCCTGCTCCTCGGGGCTGAGATGGGGCAACAGGGCCAACAGCAACTTGGCCTGAGCCGAGCCGCGTACCCGCCTCACCACCTGCTGATGATAGCGCTCCAGTCGATCCGGAGGAAATAGCCGTTGCCGCCGCACGTGCAGTTCGTAAATGGCGTCTCCCAGGTAGGCCAAGGCTGCGGGCGATAGGCGGCGAATCTCGGCCAAGGAGAGCCTTTCAGAAGTGGGTTCGGACAGCAGATCGTTCACAGCAGCTCACGAAAGATAGGCAGAAAAATCTCTAGAACCGCTGTTATCGGCTCATTGCAGAATTCAGTCCATGCTAAGACAAGCTTCCTCTGGTCTGCCAGCCCGACCCACCCTCTTTGCTGCCTTGCAGGTGATTTGGATCACGAGGCCCAAAGAGAAAAGGTGCTATCGAGTAGACAGGGCAAAGCCGGTGAAGGGGCCGATGTTATGAGCCTTGAAAAGCAAGTTGGAGCCACTGCCAAGAATCTGGAGAGCAAAATCCAGGAAATTGTGGGTGAGCTGGCCAGCGATCAGCGTGAAAGGCTGGAAGGTAAGGCCGAGCAAACAAAGGCAGCCACCCACCCTGGAGTCGAGGATGCTCGAGAAGCGATTAAAGACGTTGTGGATGATCCAACGGATGGCCAATAGCTCCAGTTAAGATGCGGGGACAAGGAGATCTGCATTCAGCAAAAGCAGGTAGGCGACGATCGCCCCCCCCATGCCCCCTACCAAGAAGCCGGCAGCCAATTCGCTCCAAGATTGGGATCCCTTTACCGGCCCTGTGTTGCGCTGCGAGGTGACAGAGCCGTAGAGAGAAAGGGCCGCCGTCAGGATCAGGATCAGGCCACAGGCTCCCAAAAAGCCGCTCAGCAGACCGATGGGCTCGTTGCGCAGCGGCCCCAGCTTGGCAAAGGGGCCGACCAGCCAATAGCCGTGGGCCATACCGATTTCCAAGCCCCGCCAAATGGAACTCAATCCCGGTCGGTTGATGGGCAGCCAGTCGATCAACAGCCGGACAACAGGTGTGTGGTTGATCGGTGTCCAGAGATCGCCAATTTGCGGATCTCCCTCAGGGACGGTGACACATCCCTCATCCATATTCAACCTATTCAACGGAGCAGGCTCGGCATTGGGTTCGACCATTTCAGCAACTCTGTGTCTGGTTCAAGAGAGGATGGAAAAAAGCTCAAAAAAGCAGGGATCCCGTCGGGCATGGTTGCACTGGGGATCCCTGGCCTACACTCAGAACGTCAAAATGTCGGGGAAGAAGCGATTGATCTCGATGAACAGGGCAAAAACGAAGCTGGAAAACAGGATAAACGCCACCGGAGCAGTGGTGAGAAACTTGGTGAAGTCAGCCATAGATGCCTCTCAAAGATTGAACAGATCGAGTTAGAAAGCCGGGCTCAGCTCCTCAGCGGGGGGAGATGGGCACAGCCGCTTCCGGCTCTCGAATTTCGCCACTGGCAATCTCCTTAAAAGCAGCAGCGGGCCAAGCCAAAGCCGTGAGGAAGCACCGCAGCGCCAGCGGTACATCGATCAGGCTTTCTTTCATTTCGGGGCTATCCTCATCCCGAACCGCGATCAGGTAAGAACGCCCCGCCCAGCCCAGCCAACCGGCGATATAGAGGAAAAGCAGACCGGGGATGAGAAACTCGCCCGCATGGTTCAACCGACCATCCGTAACCAGGTGGGGCAGGCCCTCTTCGCCGCAGAGCAGCTTGCTGTAGCGCTCAAAGCGCTTGCTGGTTTGGGCCAGCTTTTGCTGGTAAACAGGGGCCATAGCAGGGCTGGCGTTGAGGATCTTCTCCTCTAGGCTGCTCAGGCGTTCGTTCATCAGGGCCTGAAAGGCGGGAACTTCGCTGCAAGGTTTCAGACCAATCAAGGGCTCTGCCTGCACAGATTGGGCGAGGCCAAGCGCAATGCAAAGGGCCAAAAGAAGGCTTAAAAAGGTTCGCATAGCAGGATGTGTCCTTGAGGTAGGGGTCTAAGATCTGTCCAAATGCTAAGGGATGCTAAGTGCAGCAACAGGCACCAAACGGTTAGTATCATACTCCTGAGCGCCTCGCCCCGACGGATCCCGGGTTTTAGCTCACACAATTCTTAATTCAAGTATCCCAAAGCTCTCCTATCCCTTTTGCCCAGCCTGCTCTCCCATGCCCTGCGTCCTTGCCATCGAAACCAGTTGTGACGAAACGGCTGTGGCTGTGGTGGCGGCGGATGTGGCCTGGCCGGGGTTTGCCCCGCGGCAGCTCAGCTCGGTGGTGGCCAGCCAAATCGACCTCCATGCGGCCTACGGGGGCGTGGTGCCGGAGGTGGCCTCACGGCAGCATGTGGAAACCTTGCCCTTTGTGCTGGAGAGGGCTCTGCAACAGGCAGGATTGGAGGTGGCCGAGGTAGATGCCATTGCCGTAACCTGTGCGCCGGGCCTGGTGGGATCCCTGCTGGTGGGGCTGATGGGGGCCAAGACCCTGGCTTTGCTTTACGACAAGCCCCTGATCGGGGTGCACCATCTGGAGGGCCATCTCTTTAGCGGCTTCTTGGCAGAGCCCGATTTGCGCCCCCCCTGCCTATGCCTTTTGGTATCGGGAGGCCATACCAGCCTGATTTGGATGAAGGACTACGGGGACTACCAGACGGTGGGCCGCACCCGCGACGATGCTGCCGGCGAGGCATTTGATAAGGTGGCGCGGCTGCTGGGGCTGGGCTATCCGGGGGGACCGCAGATTGACCGCTGGGCTCAGCAGGGGGATCCGCAGCGCTTTCCCCTGCCCGAGGGCAAAGTGGAGCATCCCTACGACACAAGCTTCAGCGGCCTGAAAACGGCGGTGTTGCGCCTAGTCCAGCAGTTGCAGCAGCAAGGCCAGGAGTTGCCCATTGCCGACATTGCCGCCAGCTTCCAGGCCCGCCTGACCGGTGCACTTGCCCAAAAAGCGGTGGCCTGTGCCGAAGCGCTGGGCCTCTCGACACTGCTGCTGACCGGAGGGGTGGCTGCCAATCGAGAGCTGAGGGCCCGCCTCAGGGAAGCAGCCCGGCAAAAGGGGTTGCGGGTGGTGATCCCGCCGATTGCCCTTTGTACCGACAATGCGGCCATGATTGGGGCAGCTGGGCTCTGCCACTGGCTGCGGGGGGAGGTCTCGCCGCTGGAGCTGGGGGTAGCCTCGCGCATGCCCCTAGAAGGGATCCCTTCCCTCTACATGGATGGGGGCGGAGCTCACAGAGAAGAACAGACGGGATCCGCCGCCCTCTGACGTTGCCTCACCTCAAGGTAGATGAGCAGCGCGTTGATGTCGGCGGGGTTGACACCGCCGATGCGGGCCGCCTGGCCCACGGTTAGCGGGCGCACCGCCGAGAGCTTATCCCGCGACTCTTTGGAGAGGGTGGGGATGGAGTGGTAGTCCAGATCGGGGGGCAGAGGGCGGTGGTACTGCTTGCTCACCTGCTCAATTTGGCTTTGCTGCCGCTGGATGTAGCCGCTGTATTTGACGGCAATTTCCGCTGCTTCCTGCTCAAAGGGATCCAGCTCCGCATCCCCCAGCCCCAGTTCCAGGAGATCGGAGTAGTGAATCTGGTTGCGGCGCAAGATCTCGGCCAGGGTGGCGGATCCCTTGATCCCCTGCCCCGTCAGTTGGCTTAGTTGGATGCCGGCCAGGTCGTGGGCCTTCACCCGCTGCGTTTCCAGGCGCTCGATTTCTGCGGCAATGCGCGCTTGCTTGGCTTGGAACAGGGCCCAGCGCCGGTCATCGATCAAGCCCCATTCTCGCCCCAGGGGGGTGAGCCGTTGGTCGGCATTGTCGGAGCGCAGGATGAGGCGGTATTCGGAGCGGCTGGTGAGCATGCGGTAGGGCTCCCGCAGTTCTTTGGTGCAGAGATCGTCGATGAGGGTGCCGATGTAGCTGGACTCCCGCGGCAGGGTGACCAGGGGCTTGCCTTGAACCAGGCGGGCGGCGTTGATCCCGGCTATGAGCCCCTGAGCTGCCGCCTCTTCGTAGCCGGTGGTGCCGTTGATCTGGCCGGCGCAAAACAACCCCTGCACCTTTTTGGTCATCAGAGTGGGGTAGAGCTGGGTGGCCGGCAGATAGTCGTATTCCACCGCATAGGCAGGCCGCAGCATGACGCACCGCTCCAGGCCAGGCAAGGAGCGCAACATCTGGATCTGGATTTTCTCAGGCATCCCCGTGGAGAACCCCTGGATGTAGAGCTCCGGCAGATCCCGCCCTTCCGGCTCAATAAAAATCTGATGGCTTTCCTTGTCGGCAAAGCGGACAATCTTGTCTTCGATGCTGGGGCAGTAGCGGGGCCCTTTGGCCTCCACCCAGCCGCCATAGACAGGGGTTTCGTGGAGATTTTCCCGGATGATGCGGTGGGTCTCTGGGGTGGTGCGGGTCAAGTAGCAATCCATCTGCTCCCTTGGCACCCACACCTCGGGGTCGAAGCTAAACCAGCGCACATCGGGATCCCCCGGTTGCCGCTCCATGACCGAAAAATCCACGCTGCGCCGATCCACGCGGGCAGGGGTGCCGGTTTTCAGCCGGCCCGTTTCAAAGCCCAGTTGGCGCAGGGTGTCGGTCAGCCCTTCCACGGCAAATTCCCCTGCCCGTCCGGCAGCTTGCCAGTGGCGACCAATCCAGATGCGCCCCCCCAAAAACGTACCGGTGGTCAGGATCACCGCCCGACAGCCGAAGATGGTGCCGAAATGGGTGACCACGCCCACCACCTCGTCGTTGCGCCCCAACACCAAATCGGTGACAGTGCCCTCGCGAATCGTCAGGTTAGGCTGGTTTTCCACCACCGAGCGCATCACCCGCGCATATTCCCTTTTGTCGGTTTGCGCCCGCAGCGCCCACACCGCCGGCCCCCGCGAACGGTTGAGCACCCGCTTTTGCAAATAGGTGCGGTCGGTAACTTTGCCCATCTCGCCGCCGAGGGCATCGATTTCGTGTACCAGTTGCGATTTGGCCGGGCCGCCGACGGCGGGGTTACAGGGTTGCCAGGCGATCTTGTCCAGATTCAATGTCAGCATGAGGGTGTTACAGCCCAGCCGCGCTGCCGCCAACGCTGCCTCACAGCCGGAGTGCCCCCCGCCGACCACCACCACATCGTAGTGATCGAGAAAATCAATGCTGTCCCGTCCAACTCTGAGCATAGGGTGGCAATTCCAAAATGAATAGCCGGGATCCCCGGTCTTTTAATTTTCAGGTTATTTCAGCTCGCTTATCCAGCTTAGCGATGGCGGCAACGGATAGGGTTATTTGCGACCGGCCTGAGGCAGGCAGAGCAGTAGGGAAAGTTTTCTGTTGCCCTGGGAAATAAAGTTGGGTAGAGGCTCAGTTCCCAGCCTAAGTCACCTGATTGAAGAGTTGAAGAGACCTCAGGGCGCTGGGATCAGCTCCCCCAAGGCTGCCGATAGCAGGGGATCCCAGAGGAAAGGGCAGAGTCGCCCAAGGGATGTTGCGGCTCATACAAACACCAGACAGCCCGCCTGAGAGAGCCAAGCACCGATTCCATTATCCTCAACCGGATCTAATCCAGACTATTTTAGTCGGGTTTAGTTGACGCGGCAGATTGCGGGTGATAAGATTCCCCCCAACGATAGGTAAGTTCAATCCAGCGCCCACCCTTTCCTTCACCTTGAGGCTGCCCATGTCCCAAACTCTTTCCGAACGCCCGCTCAGCCCTGCCGATTCCCCGTTGGCCTCTGCCTTGCACAGCTCCAAGGTGGGCTTCAGCCGTTTGCGCTGTCGGGAGTGTGGCGCCGAGTATGAGCCGGTCGCCAAGCATGTTTGTGAGCTGTGTTTCGGCCCCCTCGAAGTGGCTTATGACTACGACTGGCTGAAGCGCACGGTTAGCCGTCAGAGCATCCAGGCCGGGCCGCATTCCATCTGGCGCTATCGGCCTTTTCTGCCGGTGACTTCTGAGAAGCCCATTGATGTGGGCACGGGCCTGACCCCTCTGATCAAAGCGGAGCGGCTGGGTCGGCGGCTGGGATTGAAAAATCTTTACATCAAGAACGATGCCGTCAACATGCCCACCCTTAGCTTCAAGGATCGGGTGGTGTCGGTGGCGCTGACCCGTGCCAAGGAGCTGGGCTTTACCACCGTCTCTTGCGCCAGCACTGGCAATCTGGCCAACTCCACCGCTGCCATTGCCGCCCATGCCGGCCTGGACTGCACCATCTTCATCCCGGCGGACTTAGAAGCGGGCAAAGTGCTGGGATCCCTGATTTACAACCCCACCGTCATGGCGGTGGAGGGCAACTACGACCAGGTGAACCGCCTCTGCGCCGAGGTGGCGGATCGCTACGGCTGGGGCTTCGTCAATATCAACCTGCGCCCCTACTACTCGGAAGGCTCCAAAACCCTGGCCTACGAGGTGGCGGAGCAATTGGGTTGGCAACTGCCGGATCAGGTGGTGATCCCGCTGGCCTCGGGATCCCTGTACACCAAGGTTTATAAAGGCTTCCAGGAGTTTGTGAAGGTGGGGCTGGTGGCGGATAAGCCGGTCGCCTTCCACGGCGCACAGGCGCAGGGATGTTCGCCCATTGCCCAAGCCTTCCGCGAGGGACGGGATTTTGTCACTCCGGTTAAGCCCAATACCATCGCCAAGTCCATCGCCATCGGCAACCCTGCCGACGGGATCTACGCCCTGGACATTGCCCGCAGAACCGGTGGGCAGATCGCAACGGCCACGGATCCCGAGATCATCGCCGGCATTAAGCTCCTGGCCGAGACCGAAGGCATCTTCACCGAGACTGCCGGCGGCACCACCATTGCCGTGCTCAAACACCTGGCAGAATCCGGTCAAATCGATCCGGAGGCGGTTACAGTAGCCTACATTACCGGCAACGGTCTGAAGACCCAGGAGGCGGTTCAAGCCCACGTAGGCCATCCGCTGGTGATCTCGCCCAGGCTGGAGAGCTTTGAACAGGCTTTGGAGCGGGCCCGCACCCTGGAGCGGCTGGACTGGCAGGAGGCATCAGTATGAACTCGGTTTGCAGGGAAGACCCTCTCCATTGCCTCTTAACAGAATCTTAATGAAGAACTGTTAAGATCCCTGGCGTAGACCTATTGGCTCAGGAGCTTTGCACAATGCCTATCTTTCCTTCTGTTCAACGCCTTGTTCGCCGTTGGATCCCGTTGGCGGCTGTAGTGGCCCCGCTTGTCTTTGCTCCTGCGGCCCAGCCTCAAGGGCTAAACACCATTGCCGTTGAGCTGGAAACTTTGCCCAGCAGCTACTCGACGCTGGCGGCAGCTTTGCGGGCGACGGGCCTGAATACGGCGTTGGCAGGGCCGGGGCCGTTCACGGTCTTTGCCCCTTCCGATGTGGCCTTTGGGCAACTGCCGCCGGGTACGGTGGAGACGCTGTTGCAGCCGGCCAGCCGGGCTCAGCTCACCCGCATTCTCACGTATCATGTGGTGCCGGGGCGGATTACCTCGTTTGACCTGCGGCCCGGCCAATCGACCACTCTGACCACCTTGGCAGGGCTGCCGCTGCAGGTGCAGGTGGGATCCGATGGCAGCATCCGGGTCAACGGGGCTAACGTGAACCTGGCGGATATTCCAGTTTCCAACGGCGTGATTCACGGCATCGATGGGGTGCTGCTACCCTAGTTTTTTGATGTTGGTTAATGGACGAGGCATTGGGCTATGGCAGTCAAGGTGCTGATTCCCAACACGCTGCGGGCGCTCACCCAGGATCAGGGGGTGGTGAATTGCGAGGGATCCACCATCCGCGAATTGTTGGATGCTTTGGAACAACGCTGTCCGGGGATTAAGGCGCGGCTGTGCGATGAGAAGGGGGAATTGCGCCGCTTCGTCAACTTTTATGTGAACAGCGAAGACATTCGCTTCCTCAAGGGATGTGACACCCCTCTGCAAGATGGGGATGAGGTGAGCATCGTCCCTGCCGTTGCTGGGGGCTGAGGGCTGCCAAGCCTGCCGTGGACGCTGTGGAGTGGTTGAGCCAGCCGGCCCCGCTGGTGGCACCTGCCTTGCTGGGCATGGTTCTGGTGCGGCAATTTGCCGATGGGCTGCAGGTGCGGGCCCAGATCGTAGAGACGGAGGCCTACACGGCTGGGGATCCGGCCTGCCATGCCTACCGCCGCAAGACCCAACGCAACCAGGTCATGTTTGGCCCGCCAGGGCATCTCTACATCTATCGCATCTACGGCCTCTACCACTGTCTAAATATCGTTACCGAGCCAGAAGGGATCCCGGCGGCGGTTCTGATCCGGGCAGCTCAGTTGGATCGCCTGCCAGACTGGATCCCGGCCAACAAACAGAATCAGCCAGCACGGGCGGCGGCGGGGCCGGGCCTGCTCTGTCAAGCACTGCGCATCGACGGATCCCACAACGGCTGGCGGCTAGAGCGGGCGGAAGCCGGCCAGGAAGGCATTTGGCTGGAGGGATCCCCCTCTTGGCAAACGCAGTTGTCCATCGTCCAAACCACCCGCATCGGCATCACCCAAGGAGCCGAGATCCCCTGGCGCTGGTACATTGGTGGACATCCGGCGGTGTCGCGCTATTAGTGGGGGCAGGCGGACAATGCTCGCAGAAGGCAGTGGCTAAAGGACTCCGTCCCGCTTACGCGAACGGCAGGGGCTGCCTGGGCTGGTCAGCGGGGTTGTGCTGCTCTTGCTGGGGTTGCCCACGTTGGCCCAGCCTGTCCCAACTTCTCCAGGACTCTTGACGATGCAAGCCCAGACCCACTCCACCTATCGCACCGGGTTTCAGCGCTGGCGGGCGGGAGAAGCTCAGGGGTTTCAGCACTGGTCAACCCAAGGGATCCGCCTGAACGCCCAAGGGCAATTGGTCTTGGATCCAGAGGGCTGGCGGCAAGAAGTCAGCCTTGAAGAGCCTGAGGTGGCGCTAAGGACTCCGTCCCGCTTACGCGATAATGCTCCGCACCGCTTACGCGAACGGGGGCGCCCTTTCTATCCCCTTGGCCCCTACTGGGTGGGAGAAGCCACCAGCCCAGCAGTCCCCACCAGCTTCCCTATGGTCGGGGCAATCGCTTCCTGGAATGCCACCACGCCCCCCGGCACCTGGTTGGAACTGTGGATTCGGGCCAAGCTTTCAGACCGCTGGACAAAGTGGTATCACGGCGGGGTATGGGCTGCGGATCCCTTGACTCTGGCCAGCCACTCAGTGCAAGGACAAGGGGATGAGGATGGCAACCTGTACACGGACTTGCTGGTGCTCAAGGATACCCTCAACGGAGCAGAAGCCTTCCAGGTCAGGGTGCGCCTGTTCACGCAAGAGCCAGGCCGTTCTGCCGTTGTGGATCAGGTGGCAGTTGCCATTTCCAACGAGCCGGTCAGGCCCAGCCGCCTATCCCCTGGGGATCCCAGCCGCTGGGGCAAAATCTTGGATCTGCCTTGGTGCTCCCAGATGGTGTACCCCGATGGGGGAGAGGTCTGGTGTAGCCCCACCTCTTTGGCGATGGTGATGGCCTACTGGAAGCGGGATCCCCGCCCCTGTGAGGTGTTGGTGCGCGCAGCAGTGGCCGGTGTGTATGACCGGGTTTACCAGGGCCATGGCAACTGGGCTTTCAACGTCGCCCATGCTGCCGAGCAAGGTTTGTCCGGCGTGGTGGCGCGGCTGGAGAGCTTGGCTCAAGCAGAAGCCTGGATCGCGGCAGGGGTTCCGGTGATCCTCAGCTATGCTTGGGGTGAGGGAGAACTGGAAGGGGCGCCAATTCCCAGAAGCAACGGCCATCTGGCGGTGCTGGTGGGGTTTGCTCGCGGCAGCGGTGCGGAGCAGTTTAGCCATGGGGATCCCATCCTCCACGATCCGGCGGCCAAAACCAACGAAGAGGTTCGCCGTACCTACCGCCGCGAACAGCTAGAGTCGTTGTGGCTGGAGCACTCCGGGGGTACCGTCTACTTGATTCATCCGCGAGAGTGGCCTGTCCCCACTCTATAGCCGAACCGGGCGAACGCGGGCAGCATCGACTTACAGCGCTACCGCTATGGCCTGGATGATTTCCTGGCCGCTGAAACTGCTATCTGGTCTTTCGGTGGGGATTTGAGTAAGGATAGATGGAGTGAGGAGTGCGACTCACCTGCGGGTGAGGATGGTTGGTCATGAATAGGAATGCGGTTCAGGGGCCAAGGCATTGGTCGAGGTGGCTCCTGCGGCAGAGAGGGTGCTGGGCAATTCTCGCCGGTTTGTACGCTGATGAAGGTAAGCGTGGGGGTTTGGGTTTCCGCCATTTCCCAGTTTGTGGGAGGGGATGAGCTGCATCATGCCACGACGGGCTTCCCTGAGACCGCTATCTTGGCCTGCGCTGAGTGCCTTGGTGCTGGCTCTCTCGGGCTGTGGCGAGCTTTCTTCTTCTAGTCTGTCTCCCAGCGTTGTTCCCCCTGCGGCCCTACAGCCGGTTTTAACTCCAACTCCTCTCCCTCCCTCCCCGCTTTCTCTGACTTTCGAGCAAGCCCGCCAGTCCGGCTTGTCGGTGCCCAGCAACCGCATCGTTCTGCTGCTCCAGGAACAGGGATCCGATCTGGTGGCCCAGCTACCGGCCTCAGAGGTGGATCGCTGGCTGGCTCGCACTCCCACCTGGCCGGGGGTGGAAGGGATCGACCTGAGCATTACCCTGGGCACTTATCGCCAAACCGCCACTGCCCCTCTGCGCCCGGGGCAACCGGCCACCTTCACCTTTACCAACCCCCCCGCCGGAGAAGCGGAGCTCAGCGCCATTGCCTATCGGGGATCCACCACTCTGGCGCAAGGGAAGGGATCCCTGACCCTTTCTGTCCGCTCTGGGGGTTCTGGCGGTGCTAACCGTCCTCCCCAAGACACAGAGCGCCAGCGCCGCCTTTCGATGTTGGTGCTCTCTGAGGTGGGGGTGCCGCTGCTGCACAGTAGCTCGGCAGCGCCCACCCTTGGCCAGCCGTTGCTGCTCTCAGGGGAAAATTTGGAGCGGGTGGAAACGGTTCTCTTTGCTGCAGCAGCCAATCCCGAGCGCATCCTGAGGGGGGAAATTCGCTCCCGCAGCGGTGACCGTTTGGTGGTGATGCCGCCTTCTTCTCTTTCCGGCTCAGTTTGGGTTGCTGTTGCGGATGCTTCCGGGCAAGGGTTGGGCACTCTGGTCTACGATTGGCCTGCCGCTACTCCTTCCCCCAGCCCCTCTCCCACCCCCACTGCTCCGGCAGCATCGGCCTGGGTGGTGGAAACTTTGCTGGATGGCCGCACCTCGCCCGCGGCAGATCCTGTCGGCAACGCCCCTGATAACACCGGCACCGAGTCCAGGATCTACCTGCAGCAAATCAGCGGCATTGCTGTGGATCCTGAAGGAGCCTTCTATTTAGCCGATAGAGCCCAGCACCGCATCTTCCGGCTGTCTCCAGAGGGGGAATTGGAAGTTTGGGCCGGCACAGGCCAAGCAGGCCGCCGCGACGGAGCAGCCAATCAAGCTCAGTTTGACTCCCCACAGGGGCTGCTCTGGGATCCCAAGGGGGGATTGTGGGTGGCCGACAGCGGCAACCATTGCCTGCGCTATATCAACCTGCAACGACAGGTGAGCACCTTTGCCGGCACTTGTATAGCCGGATACCGAGATGGGGGGCTTGACCGAGCTCAGTTCCGGGAGCCATCTGGGCTGGCTTTGGGTTCAGATGGCAGCCTCTACGTTGCCGACCGCGCCAATCGCCGCATCCGCCGCATCACCCCTGCAGGTGAAGTGACCACGGTTGCCGGCACCGGCCAGCCGGGATCCGTCGATGGCCCAGCAGAACAGGCCCAGCTCCTGCAGCCCACGGCTCTGGCGGTGGATAAGGAGGGGAACCTCTGGATTGCCGATGGACATCGCCTGCGCCGGCTCTCTGCTGGCGGACGAGTGACCACCCTCTCCGGGGCAGAGCCAGGCTATCGGGATGGCCCCCTGGCAGAGGCCCGTTTTCAAACCCTGGGGGGGCTGGCCTTCGATGCGGCAGGCAACCTCTGGGTGGCCGACCGAGATAACCATCGCATTCGTCGTCTTCAGCCTGGGGGACAAGTTTCCACCTTGGCCGGACAGAATCAGCGCGGTTGGCAGGATGGCCCCACCTCGGCAGCCCGGTTTGAGCAGCCTGCCGGCTTGGCAGTCTTAGCGGATGGCAGTGTGGTGGTGGTGGATGCCGGCTTGCCGGGCTTGCGTCGCATAAGCCGCGTTGCCTCTGGGCCTGTCACCCCAACCCCTGGGGGATCCCTGTAGGCTCTTGCCAGGCCGCCGTCTTTTGGGTTTCGCAGGGATCCCCTCCTCAGTTGGCGGATCCCCCTACAGTCAACTGGCCCAGCACGTTGATATCAAAGGTGAAATTAATCGTCACCGAGTTGCCCTCATAAGCCTCAGGCAGGGGCAGGAAGGGGGCTGCCCTCTGGATAGCCGTCAGCGCTGCATCGTCTGTTTGTTGGCTGCCAGACGTGCGCCCCAGGCGAATGCTCTGCAGATCGCCAGCTCGACCCACTGTAAAGATCACCACTGTGCGGCGCGAGGTACCGGTCTGCCCAGGGATCCAATTTTGCTCCACTTTCCGCTGCAAAGCGGCCAGCCAGGGGCCCCAATCCACATCGGCCCGCGCTGCCACACTGGGGGGATTGGGAGCGGATTGGGTGGGGTTGGCCAATCCACTAGCTCCACTGCCCTGGATCCCGGCTCCATTGCTGGGAGCAGAGGCACTGACCGGAGGCCCCAACTGGGAAGAGTCAGAGGGCCGCTGGGCGGGAAGAACCTCTGTCACCGGTTGCGGAGCGGGCGGAACGGGAGCCAATTGGCTGGGATCCGAAACCCGCTCGCTTGGCTGTATGGGCAAGGGCTCCGCAGTTGGCGGGGGAGTGGGCCTTGGGGAGGGAGCAGCCGCCACGGGCGGTGGAGTTTGGGTCGGAGTAGGTCTGGGGGCAGGCGTGGAAGGTGGCGGTGCCGCAGTCGGGGTCGCGGTGGGCTGAGGGGGAGCGGGGGTTGGGGTAGGCGTGGGTGGAGGGGTTGGAGTTGGGGTTGCCAGAGCAGCTGCAGCCGGGGCAGGTGGTGGTGGAACAGGGGCAGGCGGTGGCGGTGGTTGGGGTCTTGGCGGAGGAGGAGCAGGGGCCTCCTGGGGAGGGGCGGCCTGGGATTGGGGTGGACTGCCTTGAGAAGGAGGAGCTTCTACCCGCTCACCCCCATCGCGGGAATCAACTTCTGAAACCAGCTCCGCTTCCTCTGGGGGCTGCAGATCTTCTGGATCCAGAAGGATAAACTCAATGGCTTCTTGTTCTGGCTCGCGAGTGAGCCAAAGCCGCCCCAAGTGGAGCAATCCCAGCAGCACCAGCACGTGCAGCAGCAGCGACAGCGCCACCATCCAAAAAAAGTTGCGAGATTCATCCTCGCGGCGGCGCTGCTCAATCCAGATGCTGGTCATGGCCAAGATCGCCCTCTTGCGTCTTCAACGCTCTCAACACACCGAGTTGTCTGTTGCAGACTCGGCCACGGGGGTAACACACTAGCTAGTGTTATAGCATCCGAGCAGTTAGCACTCCTGCGCAAAGGCGTATAGTCTATCTCGGGCTTGAGAAGGGATCCCACCTTGCAGCAGCTCTAAGATCGCCTACCTTGAAAAGAGCGGGGATCCCATTAGCCGGGGAAAAGCCCCACAGCTCGGGGTGCTGGCTCTGATGTTGGCTGGTGGGGCAGTTTTGGTGGCTTTTTAGGAGCGACGTTATGGAACCCATCCGCTTTCATCTGGCCTTTCCAGTTGCCGATATTGCCTTGGCCAAGGCCTACTACGGCGATGGCTTGGGCTGTGAGATCGGTCGAGAAACCTCTGCTGCCGTTATTTTTAACCTGTACGGCCATCAACTGGTGGCCCACCTCACCCACGAAGAGCTGACGCCCCAGCGGGGCATCTACCCTCGTCATTTTGGCCTGATCTTCCCTACCCAAGGGGATTGGCAGGCGCTGGCCGACCGTGCCTTGGCGCGGGCCTTGCCCTTTTATCAAGAGCCGCGCTGGCGCTTTGTTGGCACCCCCTTGGAGCATGGCACCTTCTTTTTGCAGGATCCCTTCCATAACCTGCTGGAGTTTAAGTACTACCGCAACGCTTCCGCCATTTTCGGGGAGCGGGAGTTGGCCTTGGTCGGGGACAGTGCTTCCCACCGCTCGCGCGAACGATCCCCGGCCCGCTCAAGTGGCATGTAGTGCAAACAGGAGGAACCTTTGGCCACTCAACCCCTGCGTTCTGGCCCTGCGCGCGGCCCTATCTGGCAGATGGATTTCAACGCCGTCCCCCTGCGGGATGAGCAGAACCGACGGGTTTGGGAGCTGTTGGTATGCGATCCCACCGGCCGGTTTCGCCAAGCGCAGTATTGCAGTAACCAAGAGGTGAATAGCACCTGGGTGGCACGACAGTTGCGGAGCTACCTCGAAGCGGCTCCCCAGCCTCCCTCGGCCATTCGTGTGTTTCGAGCCCGCATGAGTTCCATCCTGCAACGGGCCTGCGATGCGGTTGGGATCCCGATGCTGCCCAGTCGTCGCGTTTACACCCTCAAAGCTTGGATGCGAGAACGGGCAGAGCAGGTTTACCCTCAAGAGACTCAGTTTACCTACAGCCCCGAACCTCCTGTGGATCCGGATCCGCCGGATCCTATCCGTCTGCCGGACAAGTTGCAGGGAGAACGCTGGGCTTTCGTGACCTTGCGAGCTGAGGATCTGCGGGAAGCCGACGCTTGGCCAATGGAATTTGGCGAGCTTTTTCCGGTTGCCTGGGACACTTTGACGCCCGACCCATTCGCGCCAGCGGTACGGAGCACCCTCATTCCCGGCTTGGTGATCGCCTCCCAGCGGGCTTTACCGATGGCGGCCTGGATGAGCGGTATGGAGCCCGCTTACTTGAGTGTGGCAGACGGACGGCTCCTGTTCGAGGCAGGCCTCAACGATTGCTACCTATTTGCGCAACTGAGAGATGAAAAACTGCGAACAGAGGCAGAAGTCTTTGCCCAGCGCCAGCAGCAGGCCCAAGGGATCCACTTTCTCGCCATTCAAACCGATTTCAAGGCCCAGTCCTTCGCCGGCTTCTGGCTGATGCAACATCCCCTATGAACTATGAATATCAGTCGTTTGCAAGAGCAGAGTGCAGCCCGAACAACTGGGGAGATCATCATCGCTGTCTCAGAGGGAAAAACCTACAGTCATTCAAGGAGGAATGAGACTGTTCCGCTGCATGGCTTCCTGGCTCCTCTCTCCCTTTCCTAGGGATGGTCGCGGAAGCGGCGTGAAGCGTTTGGACGGCACCGCGGAGCAGTTGAGAAGTGCCTTGATCTATAGTCTTTCAGCTTAGGGTGAGACGCCCGAGCTACGGAGAAAAGCTTCCTGACCTCGTGCATGATTGCTCCGCAACGCTGATGCGACGATGCGACGACGCAGCCCATGTTTTAGGTGGGCGTAGTGTCCTAGTTTGGATCGAAATGACTGTTGAAATGACCGTAGCAAGAACCCCAGCGCTACGGGGAAGCAAGCTGGTGGGGCAGGGAGCATGTCAAAGCAGGTTGCTCAGGCGGCTGTGAAAGGCTGAGTAGATCTCTGCGTAAGACTTCGCCCATTCTGGATCTGGTTGAACATAGCGTTCCACCTGCACCAATCGATCGGCAGCCTGTTGGACAGAGCAGCACCAATAGGCAGAAGCAGCCAAGATGGCTGCCCCCACAGCCGGCTCTGGGTGTTTCACCACGGCCAAGGGACGGGCAAGGATACTGGCGCGCAGGCGCAACCAAAGAGGGCTTTTGCTGCCTCCGCCGGTGGTGAACATCGGACTCTGTTCTGACACCGGGATCCCTTGAGCCGCCAACGTTTCCAGCCCCAGCCGCTCGACCATGGCTACCCCCTCTAACAACGCAGCATAAAAACGGGGGGATCCCTCTTCTGCCTCCGGCAAGAACCCGGCAAACCGGGGATCGACAATGGGAAAACGTTCTCCCGGCTGACAAAGGGGATAGCTGACCAGCCCAGTGGGCAGATAAGCCTGGGCTTGCTGATCCAGCACTTGCAAGTTGCCGCCAGGGAAGTAATGGGGCAAAACTCCGCCTCCACAAAAGGAAGCCGCTCCCGGCCACCAAACCGTTCGTTCGCGACAGTGGTGTGGAGGACAGTCCGGGTGCAAATGGGAATAGATGCTTGGGGTTTGTATGGGATCCGGACTGTTGGCCTTGAAAATGAGGGTTGTGCCCAAGCTGGTGGAAACCTGACCTAAGCGGGTGGCCCCTGCTGCCAATTGCCCGGCACAGCCATCCGTGATCCCTGCCGCGATCAGCACTTCCGGCCCCAATCCCCAGTCTGCTCGCACCGTTCCCAAAACCGTTCCCGGCGACACCACCTCGGGGAAATGCTTAGGATCAAGGCCCTGCCGCGCCAACCACTCCTGAGGCCAGGTGTAGGTCTCCAGGTCAAAGCCACTTTTGAGGGCGTGGGTGTGATCGGTCACCTGCCTGCGCCCCCCCAGTTGGCTCAGCAAAAAGTCCGCCGGATGGGCCAGGTAGCTGTCTCGATACTGATCAGGATGGGCTTCCGCCCACCACAGCCAACGGCTGAGGCCCCAACTGGCAGGGATCCCCAATTGCTTGGCCTGAGCCTGGCCCCGCGGGTCGGAATACAGCCACGCCTGTTCCAACGGCATGCCCCGACCATCCACCGGCAGAATGGTGCCGGAAGTGCTGCACGCACTCAGAGCGGCAATGGAATACCGATCCCCCAGTTGCGCGGTTAGTTGTCCCAGAAGGGCTTTCAGGGTTCGCAACCAGCGGCCTGGATTGGTCTCTGGGGGATCCCACCGGCGCTCGCTTTTGGCCACCACCTCTCCTTGTTCTGAGAGGGCCACCACCCGCATCCCAGAAGTGCCCAGATCGATCCCAAGAAACACAGGGGGCATAGGGGTACTCATCTCATCATCAGCTCATCATTAGGAAGGAAAATGCCTTGTCATGATGGAGTGCCCAAGGCCCAAGAATGCTCTCTGTATAGATGGGGTGGCCAAGTGGCTCAAACTGGCCTAAAGGATGGGAAAGGACTCCGGCCCGCTGTCGCGATCACAATTTCAAAACTCCTGGCTGCTCCGAGCCAACGCTTCTTGGATATCCAGATCCAGCCCTTTCACCGATTCCAGCACCGAGCGGGTGATCAGCTTACCCTCCTGCACCAAAATGGCGCCGGTTACAGGGTGCAAAAGCGGCTGTTCGGCCCGCCGACCGATCAACGCCTCGATATCCTGAAAAGCATTGATGTACATCCCGGCAGGCAATTCCACCACCACCCCTTCCCCCAGCACGCGCGCTTGGCAGGCCAGGCGGGAGTTGGGCTTGCAGGTGGTGATCACCTCCAGGGTGCGCTGCTCCCGCTTGCTCACCGGAGACAAAGACTCCATCCCTTCCTTAACGTACACATGGCAGGTGGCACAGAGGCCGCGCCCGCCGCACTCTTTCAACACATTCAGCTCTTCCTGCAACAGTACCGAGAGCAAATTGCTGTTGGTGGCGATTTCAGACACTTGGGCAATGGGATCCAACCGCACGCGCTTGACCATAACCTTCCCTCTGTTACACGCCTTAACATTAGCTTGTCCATGAAATAAAGATCCCAGCGGCACTCACGTTGTATTATTGGCTACTTCAGCCGGCAGGTCGAGCCTCTTTTGGGGAATCGGGCTAGATTGGATCCCACTGTTGATTTCTGCTGTCCACTTCTAGGGTTCTGGCGGCATGAGTTCTCCGGCCATCCAGTGGTATCCCGGCCATATTGCCAAGGCAATTGGCCAGTTGCGGGAAGAGTTGCAGCGGGTGGATGCAGTCATCGAGGTGTTGGATGCGCGGATCCCGTTGGCCAGTCGTCATCCTGAGCTGGGCCGGTGGCTGGGGGAAAAACCTCGTCTTTTGGCTCTGAACAGGGTGGACTGCATTGAGGCCAGGGATCTGAAAGCTTGGCAGGAGTATTTTTTACGGCAAGGGATCCCTGTCTATCCCACCAATGGCCGCTCAGGAGAAGGGGTGAATCGCCTCAAGCAGGCGGTCTTGCACTTGGGGCAATCGGTCAACACGCGGCGTCAACAGCGGGGCATGCGACCGCGGGCCGTTCGGGCGGTGGTGGTGGGCTTTCCCAATGTGGGCAAATCTGCTCTGCTGAATCGGCTTTTGGGGCGGCGGGCAGCCGAGAGCGCAGCACGTCCTGGAGTGACGCGGCAACTGCGGTGGGTGCGGCTGGGGGGAGAGTTGGATCTGTTGGACTCGCCGGGCATCCTACCGCCCTCTCTGCCGGATCAACAGGCGGCCTCTCTATTGGCCATCTGCGATGACATCGGCGAAGCGGCCTACGATCCCGAACGGGTGGCGGCCCACTTTTTGGATCAAGTGCTGAGGGTGCAGCCCCAAGCCGGATCTCTCTTGCAAAAGCGCTATGGTTGGCCGGATCCGATCCCTCCCGGTGGTGCCGCAGTGCAGGAGTTGGCCGAGCGGCGGTATCAAGGGGATCCCCAGCGGGCGGCACGGCAAGTTCTCAACGACTACCGCAAGGGCTTGCTGGGGCCGCTGGCCTTGGAACTCCCTCCCAAGGCTTGAGCCCCTTAGAAGAAAGTCACGTTGTTGCTATGGGCAGGGGAACCGCTGCTGTGGGGCGTTGACTTTTCCCGAAACTGTCTACACTTGTCCCCAACCGGGATCCAGCCTCTGTTTCCAAGGCCGATACACCTTGAAGTAGACAACGGAACCCACTTGTCTGGCCAAGGCTTTGATGCAAGTGTCTCCACCCATACAGCGCTGGCAAACGGGATGGTTCACCTGCAGACGATTGAACCCCCGCCGCAGCGCACAGGCCGGTTGGCCCCGCAAAATCTCGGCCAGGGATCCCCCCAGCGTCACTTGCCCCAGCGGGATTTGCCCTTCATAGTCCTTGCAACAGGGCACCACCGTGCCGTCGTAGAGGATCCCCGCCTGACCGGAAGCGCCATTGCAGTATCCCCAGCGAGCTGGGATTACCCGGTCTGTCTCCACGTTGCCCCAACTGTCCAAGGGAAACGTTTCCAAAACCAAGCGGGGATGGATGCGGATCTGCTGCCAGCGGCCCGGTCGGTAAGTAGCAATCTGGGCTTCTACCCAATCGAGAGCCGGTGCATCCGGGATCCCTTGCAAAGCTCGTCTGGCCCAAGCCGAGAGCTGAGCGCGCATCTGCTGTGCAGAATCGATCACCGAAAGAGCCTTATGCGGCACCAAAAACGGGTGGGGGCTAGTATCCAGGAATTTGAGATGCACCTGCGTAGGGCTGGAGGAGCGCAAGTGCACCTGCAGAAATTGGGTAATCCCAGCAAAGTAGCGCTCCGGCGTGAGGCGGGGAGGTGCTCCGCGAATGCTGAAGGTGACTGGATCGGGAGTTTGCAGGGCAATGGTTAGCTTAGCAAAGGGGCTGCGGTTCAGCTTTTCAATGTGCTCCGGCCAGAGGGCAAAGGTGCTGCCGTTGCTGGTCAGGTGCAGGCGAAGGCCAAGCTCAGCGGCCCTGCGAATACCCTCGAAAAGGTATGGGTAGAGCAGCGGCTCCCCCATCAGGTGAAAAGCCATCACGCGGGCCAGCCCTGTTGCCGCTACTTCCTCCAAAATCTGCTCCAGCAGAGCGGGCTCCATGTGCCCCCGCCGCCGTTGCATGATCCCATCTGGACAAAACTCGCACTTAAAGTTGCAAACGTTGGTCACCTCTATGTGCAGGCGTTCCAGTTGGGGAATAACAGCAGACATAGAGAGGGCCGGAACAAGTCGAGGGCAAATAGCGGATCCCCCACAAGCGCTAGGTAATGATACGCTGTTTATCAGGTTAGATCCGGAGCGGAGCCATTGCAATGCTGAAATGCACCACTCGTCACGTCCATATCTTTGCCGGTGAAGTTACTGCCGACAACAACTTCGTGCCCCGCGACGACCTGTTTACCCTCGATGTGGATCCGGACAACGAGCTGGTCTGGACTGATGCTGCCCTGCAAAAGGTCTATGCCCGTTTCGAAGAGTTGGTGGAAGAATACCGGGGGCGAGACTTGACCGAGTACAATATCCGCCGCATTGGGTCTGACCTGGAACATTTCATCCGCTCCCTGCTCAAGCAAGGGGAGATCGCCTACAACCTGCAAGGGCGTGCCCCCAACTTCAGCATGGGCTTTCCCCAGATCCCTGCTGAAGAAATTGTCGGCCAATACATACCCAAGGGCTAGCTCTTTGCCGGTTCTGGACAGAGTTTTTGATTGTTCTGCATCTAAGGCTTTTACCCATCTGATTGTCGGAGCGTTTCCCCATGTCTGGAGAACCCACCCCCGAGGCCGCTGCTGCCGAGAAACCCGCTGAAGCTGCCAAGCCTGCTGCTGAGGATTCCCCCAAAGCCGCTGTGAAAAAAGTTGCTAAGGAAGAAAAGCCCTTCGAGCAACAGATCACGGAAGAGGTGATCCCGGCAGCCATTGCGGCTTTTCAAAAGCGCGGAGTCAGCGATCTGGAGCTGCGCCTGGAAGGCAAGACGCTGGTCGGCGCGTTTGCAGGAGGCAAGAAGCAATTTAGCGTGCTGTTTGCTGAGGGATCCTTGAATGGCCGCAAGTTCTTCCGCTGTACCACCGAAGGATCCCCGGCCAGCACCATCGAGTCTTTTATGATCGACGAGCGGCGCGTGGATGTCAACCTATTCGTGTTTTATTTGGTGCAGCGCCTTTACGCTCAGCAGTGGTATTGAGTTCGCGTGACCTTGAAGGATCCCTGGCTACCCCTAGCCGGAGAGAGTAAGCCTGCTCGCAAGAGACGAGGGGAGGTGCAGCCGGCTGCAGTTACCGTAAAGCCAGGATCCATCCGGCCATGTTCTTTGGCATGCCCACGATCCCAGAACGGGCACCTTGGCTGCCGCCTTCCCGGAAGATGAGCTGCGCACTTGGCTCGAAGAACGGTACCGCCCCAGCGGGATCAGCCGTTCATAGTCGCGTTTCAGGTTAGGGTGAGAGGCCTGGGCTACTGATCGCGCCAGCGGGACGGAGTCCTTGAAAAGCCTTCTGGCCCCGTGCATTCAACGTTTCTAGTTTGAATCGAAATGCCCATAATTGCCCAGAGGGCTGCTCCCGTAGATCAGGTTCCCCGGCAAACGGCGCAGCTGGGGCTCGAACCCGGTCGGCCCAGAGGTTGTTCCCCAGTGCAGGGATCCCTTGCCATTGGGAGGGATGTTCTGTCGAGGCCAAAAAGATTATCGTTTGTAAAGAAAGCTAAGGCGGTGCTACGGGAGGTCTCGAAATGTACATCGTGCAGATTGCGTCTGAATGCGCCCCGGTTATCAAGGCGGGGGGACTGGGGGATGTGGTGTACGGCCTCAGCCGCGAGCTGGAGGTGCGGGGCCACTGTGTCGAGCTGGTTTTGCCCAAGTACGACACGATGCGCTACGACCAGATCTGGGGTTTGCACGACGCCTATCGCGATCTCTGGGTGCCCTGGTACGGGGGAGCCATTCACTGCTCGGTGTACTGCGGCTGGGTGCATGGCCGCCTTTGCTTTTTTATTGAGCCCCACTCGGGCGATAACTTCTTCAATCGCGGGTGTTATTACGGCTGCCCGGATGACAACATGCGTTTTGCTTTTTTCAGCAAGGCGGCTCTAGAGTTTCTCCTACAAAGCAACAAGCGCCCCGACATCATCCATTGCCACGACTGGCAGACAGGGTTGGTACCGGTGCTGCTGTTTGAGATCTACAAGTACCACGGCATGGGAAACCAGCGGGTGTGCTACACCATTCACAACTTCAAACACCAAGGCTTTGGCGGCCCAGAGATTCTTTGGGCTACCGGCCTCAACCGCGAACCCTACTACTTCCACTACGACCGTTTGCGCGATAACTTCAACCCCTTTTCTCTCAACTTTATGAAGGGGGGAATTGTTTTTTCCAACTTTGTCACTACGGTCTCTCCCAATCACGCGCTGGAGGTGCAATTTGGCGACTACGGCTATGGACTGGGCCATACCCTCTACCTGCACCGGCATAAGTTTCGCGGCGTTTTGAACGGCATCGATTACGACATCTGGAACCCGGAGATCGACCGCTTTATTCCCGTGCGCTACACTGCTCAAACGCTGGAAAATAAAGCTAAAAACAAAAAAGCTCTGCGGGATCGGCTGCTACTGCAGGATGTTGACAAGCCTATCGTGGCCTATATCGGGCGATTGGACGAGCAAAAGGGCGTGCATTTGGTGCATCATGCCATCTACCGCTCCCTGTTCAAAAATGCCCAATTTGTTCTGCTGGGATCCGCTACGGAGCTAGGGATCGGCGCTTGGTTTGCCCACGAGAAAAGCTACCTCAACAACAACCCCGATGTTCACATTGAGTTGGGCTTTAACGAAGAACTTTCCCACCTTATCTATGCGGGGGCAGACATCATCGTAGTGCCCAGCCACTACGAACCCTGTGGACTCACTCAGATGATTGGCTTGAAATATGGCACGGTTCCGGTGGTGAGAGGAGTGGGCGGCCTGGTGGATACCGTCTTCGACCGCGACTACGATCCCCACAAATTGCCCGAGCAACGCAACGGCTACGTCTTTTATCACACAGATCCAGCTGCTTTGGAGTCGGCTCTGGATCGGGCCATCGACCTTTGGTACACCGCTCCCGACCAGTTCCGCCGACTGCAGATCCAAGGCATGAGCTACGACTACTCCTGGAACTATCCTGGCAAGGAGTACCTGGAGATCTACGACTTCATCCGTCACCGCTGAGTCTGACAGCGATCCCCAGCGATCTCAGCCCTTGACCCCGCGGATGAAATGCTGGACGATAGGTAGCAATTGGGGGCTTAACCTTCTCTACAGATTTGCTGCTGAAGAAGGTGGGCTCGCCCCGTTATTTTTTCCCACCTAAGGATCCCTGGCCGCTATGGGTTATCTCGCCTTGGTACTCCACGCGCACCTGCCCTTTGTGCGCCACCCTGAGCAAGACTTTGTGCTGGAGGAAGAATGGCTCTACGAAGCCATCACGGAGACCTATGTGCCGCTGCTGCACATGTTCGAGGGGCTACAGCGAGATGGCATCGACTTTCGTTTCACCATGTCCCTGACGCCGCCCTTGGTGTCGATGCTGCGGGATCCCTTGCTGCAGGAGCGCTACGACCACTACTTGACCAAGTTAGAAGAACTGGCCCAACTGGAGTACGACAAAAACACCACCAACGGCCACATTCGCTACCTGGCCGAGCACTACATCAAGCAGTTTGCCATGGTGCGGGATCTCTGGGAGCGCTACGACCGGGATCTGGTGCGAGCTTTTAAGCAGTTTCAAGACAGCGGCAACCTGGAGATCATCACCTGTGGGGCTACCCACGGCTACCTGCCCTTGATGCAGATGTACCCGCAGGCAGTCTGGGCGCAGTTGATTGTAGCTTGTGAGCACTACAACGAGCACTTTGGCCAATGGCCGCGGGGGATCTGGCTGCCGGAATGCGCCTACTACCAAGGGCTGGAGCGGATGATTGCCGATGCCGGCCTGCGCTACATGATCACCGACGCCCATGGTCTTCTCTACGCCAAGCCCCGGCCTCGTTACGGCATGTACGCCCCTATTTTTACCGAGACCGGCGTCGCCGTTTTCGGGCGGGATCACGAATCCTCGCAGCAGGTGTGGTCGGCGGAAGTGGGCTACCCCGGGGATCCGGTTTACCGCGAGTTCTACAAAGACCTGGGGTATGAGGCCGACTACGAGTACATCAAGCCCTACATCATGCCCAACGGCCAGCGGAAAAACACCGGCATCAAGTACCACCGCATCACCGGGCGCAATCTGGATTTGGGGCAAAAGCAGCTTTACGACCCCTACTGGGCGCGGGAAAAAGCGGCAGAACATGCGGGCAACTTCATGTTCAATCGCCAGCGGCAAATCGAATATTTGTACAGCGTCATGGGCCGCCCGCCGCTGGTGGTGGCCCCCTACGATGCGGAGTTGTTCGGCCACTGGTGGTACGAGGGCCCTTGGTTTTTGGATTTTCTCATCCGCAAGAGCTACTTCGACCAAAACACCTACCGCATGACTCACCTGGCGGAGTACCTGAAAGAGAACCCCACCCAGCAGGTGTGCAAACCTGCCCAGTCCAGTTGGGGGGCGCGCGGCTTCCACGAGTACTGGCTCAACCCCACCAACGCCTGGATCTACCCCCACCTGCACAAGGCCACCGAGCGGATGATCGAGCTGAGCCGTCGCGAGCCTGCCGATGACCTAGAATGGCGGGCCTTGAACCAGGCGGCGCGAGAATTGCTACTGGCTCAATCGTCTGACTGGGCTTTTATCATGCGCACAGGGACGATGGTTCCCTATGCAGTGCGCCGCACCAAGTCCCATCTGCTGCGCTTCAATCACCTCTACGAAAAGATCAAAGAAGGCCAGTTTCGGCGAGAAAAAGCCACCCCTGAAGAGGAGCAGTGGCTGGCCAAGGTGGAATACATGGACAACATCTTCCCCAATATCAACTACCGGGTTTACCGACCCCTCTAAGCCGGTTGGGCAGGTCTGGAGGGTGCCTGCTTCCGACCGCTAGAGACATCAGAGGCAGAAGTTTCCGGCTACCCTCCTTGAGGGGATCGAACTACCCCAGGGCAGGAGGGATCCTCCGTTCGTTGCGCTGATCCCAACCTTCCTCTCCTTTTGGGAAAGGGGCAGGAGTCGCTCGTGTTGGCCTCGCAGAGCGCTCAGGGAGCGTTTTAATCTGGCTTGTTCAGGCCGTCGGTTCTAGAGCTTGGTGCCGCATTCGGCGCAAAACTTGTGCAGGGTGGGGTTTTTGGTGCCGCAATTGGGGCAGTAGATCAGCTCCGCTGCCTGCTCCAGTTGCCGCTTCTCCGGCAGCCCGATCATCTGATAATTGGCTTTGCCGGCGGGCACCATCGGGTAGCAGTTTTCATCCCGCTTGACCACAAAGTCGGCCACTACCGGCCCCTCGTGCTTGAGGATCTCCTGGATGGCATCTTCCAGTTGATCGGGGTGATCGACGCGGATCCCTTTTACCCCAAAAGCCTCGGCTAGCTTGACAAAATCCGGCATTCCGGGAGACATATCCGAGTGGGAGTAGCGCTCGCCGTGGAAGGCCTGCTGCCACTGCCGCACCATGCCCTGCCAGCCGTTGTTGATGATGGCCACTTTGGTGGCAATGCCGTACTGAGCCACTGTGCCCAGCTCTTGCATGTTCATCTGGAAGCTGGCATCGCCACTGATGCAGATGACTTCTTCGTGAGGCAGGGCTACCTTGACTCCCATCGCCGCGGGGAACCCGTAGCCCATGGTGCCCAGCCCAGAACTGGAGATCCATTGGCGCGGCCCGTTGCGCAGAAACTGCGCCGCCCACATCTGATGCTGGCCAACATCGGTGGTGTAGTAGGCGTGGGGAGCATGACGACGAAAGGCATCGATCACCTGTTGGGGGGCAATCACGCCTTCGTAGCTGGGCACCTGCAGGGGATAGTCCCGCTTCCAGCGCTCGATCCGATCCAGCCAGGCCTGAGTTAGGCCTGGAGTAGAAGGCATTTTGCTCAGTTGAGCCAGCATCTCCACCAGAACAGTGCGCACATCCCCTACAATCGGCACATCGGGCGCACGGTTTTTGCCCACCTCGGCTGGGTCGATGTCGATGTGAATGACTTTGGCGTGCTTGGCAAATTCATCTAGCTTGCCGGTCACGCGATCGTCAAAGCGGGCCCCCACCGCAATGAGCAGGTCGCACTCGGTGACGGCGAAGTTGGCATAGGCCGTGCCGTGCATGCCCAGCATCCCCACCGACAGGGGATCGTTCTCATCGAAAGCCCCTTTGCCCATGAGGGTGGTGGTCACCGGGATCCGATAGGTGTGGGCCAGCTCGGCAATTTCCGCGTGGGCACCGGAGATGATCGCCCCACCTCCCACATACAGCAAGGGCCGCTTGGCCTGCAGGATCAGCTTGGCCGCTGTGTGGATTTGCCGTGGGTTGCCTCGCACGGTGGGCTTGTAGCCGGGGATGTTGATCTCGCTGACGGGTTGATAGTCAAACTCTTCCAGGCCCACATCTTTGGGGATGTCGATCAGCACCGGCCCGGGCCGCCCTGTCCCGGCAATGTGAAAAGCCTCTGCCACGATCCGAGACATTTGGCGCGGATCCCGTACCACGTAGGAGTGCTTCACAATGGGCAGGGTGATGCCAAAGATGTCCGTCTCCTGGAAGCCGTCGGTGCCGATCAAATGGCGAGGTACCTGCCCAGTGATGACCACCATGGGTACAGAGTCCATCATGGCGTTGGCGATGCCCGTCACCAGGTTGGTCGCCCCTGGGCCAGAGGTAGCAAAACACACCCCCACCTTGCCAGTGGCGCGAGCATATCCGTCGGCGGCGTGGGCAGCCGCTTGTTCGTGGCGTACCAGGTAATGTTTGAGCAGCCCCTGAGACTCGGCTTTGTACAGCTCGTCGTAGATGGGGAGGATGGCTCCCCCCGGATAGCCAAAGATGTGTTGCACCCCATGCCGGTGCAGGCTGTCCACCAACGCATATCCACCAGTCGCCACGGTGTCTCCTCCCCACTGAGATGACCGAACGTCAAACGCCCGCTCTCAGGAGCGCCAGCGCAGACAGGGTACTGGCCAGAAGTTGGCCAACTTTGTATTCAATTCTACAGTCTAGCAGTGGTTTGCTTTGGAATCGCTTAGACTTTCACGGTCGGCTAAAGTAACACTGGGGATCCCTGGGGATCCTGGCCGGATGTGTTGAAGGTGCCCCATCCATGACTGGAGAGCCAACACCCATTGACTCCGGGCCCGAGCGGTCTCAGGGCAGCTTGCTGCTGTCTGGGCCCATCCTCGGATCCCCGCACAGTGCTGTGGGATCCCGACAGTGGCTGGTATGGGGAGCGCTGGGGATCTTTCTGGTGGGCCTGGGGCTCCGCCTATGGCGGCTGGACGAGTTCCCGGCACCTGTGTTCGATGAGGTGTACTTCCCGGAGTTTGCCCAGAACTACCTGGATGGCAAGCCTTTTTACGATGTGCATCCCCCCTTGGGCAAGTACTTCATTGCCCTCAGCATTCGGGTGTTTGGCCGCAACGAGTGGGGATTCCGCTTCGCCACTGCTTTTTGCGGATCCCTGATCCCTCTGTTGCTGACCGGCTTAGCCTACCGCCTCACCTACCACGTAGGCTTTGCTCTGTTGAGCGGGGTTTTGCTGCTGACCGATGGGGTGTTTCTGGTGGAATCCCGCTTTGGCCTGATCAACGTGTATCTGGTAGCCTTTGGGCTGGCAGCGACCATTCTGTTGCTCAGAGGTCTAGAAAACCAAGGTTGGCGACGGGCTGCTCACTTTGCTTGCTCCGGGATCCTGTTGGGGGCGGCAGCTTCGGTGAAGTGGAATGGCCTCTGGTTTACCTTCATGTTTGCTCTGTTGGGGATCCTCGTCTGGGGGGTGGTCTGGCTGCGCCCGCAGTGGATCCCACGGTTGGGCATTTTGAGCCAGATTCGTCATCTGCGCTGGTGGCACTATGCGTTCTGCTTCGTCCTCGCTCCGCTGGCCTTTTATGCCATTCAGTGGATCCCGCACCTGCAGCTGAATCCCCAACAGGGACTAACTCTGGATTGGAGCTGGACGGGCATCCAGAATTATTTCCGATCCCTGGTACTCATCAACCAATCCATCTACGGCGGACACATGGCGGCCCACCTGGTGGTGGACGAAGAGACCCCTGTTCACCCCTACTGCTCCACCAGCTTGCGATCCCTGGTGGCTTGGTTCCCGGCTTTGCGTCCTTGGCTGACTACGCCCTTGGCCTCGGCAGGAGCTTGGTCCTGGCCAATTCTGGGCCGCCCCGTGGCCTACTACTTCGGCAGTCAGGGCAACCTCTGGCAAGCTGTTCATGGCTTGGGCAATCCTTGGCTGTGGTGGCTGGGCACGGGATCCATCTTGGTGCTCGTCTGGCGGGGGATCCGCCGCTTTCACGGTCTCGAAGCCTTCATTTTGATTGGCTATGCGGCCAATTACCTGCCTTGGTTTAGGGTCAGCCGCTGCGTTTTTATCTACCACTACATGAGCGCCCTGGCGTTTAGCACCCTAGCCCTGGCTTGGTTGGTGCTGCTGGGCTGGCAGAGCTATCGCCGCTTTTGGCGCGGGGCGAGCATCACGGCGGTGGCCTTGGTTTTGGCGTCCTTTGTCTTCTTTTTCCCCGTTTGGCTTGGCCTGCCCCTCAGTCCAAGCGGATTCTACGCCCGCATGTGGTTTCGCTCTAGCCCGGTGCCGCTGTTCTGTTTCAGCCCCCAATCCTGCCAACAGCCCCCGCTGCACCTGCCGCCCATCCCCGGCTTGAACTGGATCTAAGGGAGGCATGGTAAGCTTTGTGAAGTTTGTTTCGTGAAATGCGGCGCTCCGTTACCGAAAGATGGAGCGAGGTTCGCGAAACCCTTGTGGTGGAGGTAGTGGAAACGTCATGGCCCGATCTTGCCCGAGTTCTGCCAACTCTCCCCGCCGTCCACTGGCTTATTCAGAGCAAGCTGTCCCGGTTGGGGTGATCGGGGTAGGCAACATGGGCCAGCACCACACCCGCGTTTTCAGCCTGATGAAGGATGTGCGGGTCGTGGGGGTAGCGGATATCAACGTGGAACGGGGATTGGATGTGGCCAGCCGCCACCGCGTTCATTTCTATGAGGACTACCGCGATCTGCTGCCCCATGTAGCTGCCGTGGCCATTGCCGTGCCGACGGTTCTGCACCACGAGGTGGGTATGGCCTGCCTGGAGGCCGGGGTACATGTGCTGATCGAAAAGCCCATCGCTGCCAGCATCAGCGAAGCAGAATCGCTGGTGAACCGAGCTGCCGATTGCAATTGTATTTTGCAGGTGGGGCACATCGAGCGCTTCAGCCCTGTTTTCCAAAAGCTGGGCCAAGTCTTGCAAAGTGAAGAACCTCTGGCTTTCGAGGCTCACCGTCTCAGCCCCTATTCCGACCGCGCCAGCGATGTGTCGGTGGTATTCGACTTGATGATCCACGACATCGATCTGTTGCTGGAGCTGATCCCATCTCCCGTGACTCAGATTACCGCCAGCGGCAACCGCATCTCCAAGCTGGGCTACCTGGACTACGTCACGGCTACTCTCACTTTTGCCAACGGTGCCATCGCCACCCTCACTGCCAGCAAGGTCACCCACCGCAAGGTGCGCAAAATTGCCGTCCACTGCAAGAATGCCTTGGTAGAAGCAGATTTTCTACACAACGAGATCTCGGTGTACCGCCAGGGATCCGTCGGCAGCACCAGCGACTACGGCCAAATGCCCTACCAGCGGGATTGTTTGATTGAGAAAGTCCACACCGACAACATCGACAAGCTGTATGCCGAACTGGAGCACTTCATCAATTGCGTGCGGGGGGGCAACCAACCTTCTGTGGGTGGGGAACAGGCCCTGAAAGCATTGAGGCTGGCCTCGGAGGTAGAGCGGATTGCTTTGGATGGATGTGCCTGGAGCGAAGCCAAGCCCCGCCGTAGTCTCCTATCCTAGTCTTTAACGCAAGCCCCAGATGGGGGCAGAGCCCTGTTGTTGGCCCATAGCCATTCCAGCATCAGGCTGGGGAAGAAAAAGCGACATTCGCGCCCGCGGAGTGCAGCTCTATTTGTTGCTGTTGCCAGTCCACCACTCAATACTCCTGTAGCCCAAGCCGACTGTAAAGCTTGAGCTTAGTTTGCTTATCTTGGCCAATATTGCGAGCTCCAGGGCTCAGCACTTCTACCGCCGATTCTGGGGCACTGTGGAGCATGACTCTAGTCAATGATATGCTGGACTATACTGAAAATAATGTACAGTATGTTCAGTATGGCTGCTTGGTATGGCTAGGTATGTAAAAC
>NZ_JBSSBR010000007.1:0-116658 GCF_054059035.1 Thermostichus sp. MS-CIW-36 | reverse complement strand
TTGTGGGACTATCAGCTTGCAACGTACAGAGATAGTCTGGCTCATGGGCTTATCGTAGTTTATCCAGACTTTTGACCAGCAAACCTATATGGAGGAGGGCTTTCCTCCCGACACCAAGCCTGCGGCTATGGTGCGGGCCTCCAGCCCGAAAATTTGGTGAGCAGCAAAACTTCTAGCGGCTGATCTCAACCCTCAGCTGCCCTACTTACCTACTTATTCCCTGCTTGTCCAAGAAAATCTAAAAAAAATGCACCAGCGCACGCTGGCGCAAGAGGGTCAACTTTTACCGGTCAGACATCGACCTAGACAAGGGCAGGGATCCGAGATCCTCCCAAGGCCTCCACCAATGCCCGCACTTGAGCCACCATGGCCACTTCATCCTGGAGCCGGCTGACAGCTTTGCCCACCCCTACACCTGAAGCGCCGGCAGCAATGGCCAAGCGCACTGTTACCGTCGAGAGGCCGGAAGCGCAGATAACCGGTACCGAGACGACACGGCTAATTTCATAGGCGGCGGCCAGGGTGGGGGCAGCCTTCTCGATCAGGCCCAGGGATCCCCCGTGAACCGGCTCGGCACTGGTGCTGCCCTCGGTTTGGATGAGATCGGCTCCCAGATCCTCCAGTTTCTCGGCCAATTCTGCCTGTTGATTCAGAGGCAGAGTGTGGGGAACGGTTACCGACAAGAGCGTGCGGGGCAGAAGAGAGCGGGTTCGGCGGGTAAGGTCTAGGACTTCCGCTGCGGAGAAGATGCGGCCTGAAGGGTAGAAGCTGTCGTAATTGCCGATCTCGGCCATGTCTGCTCCTGCCTGTACGGCTGCGGCCAACTGCTGCGGCTCCACCGCCGACACACAGATGGGCAGATCGATCTGGGCGCGTACCCGCTGCACCAATTCGGGGCTGGCAGCGATATCCACCCAAGTGGCCCCTCCCTGTTGGGCGGCGCGGGTGATGCTCAGAACCGACTGCAGGTCGAAGTTTTGTAGACCGCTGATGATCTTGAGGGCCCGACGTTGGGCCAGAGCGTCGAAAAGAGCAGCGTGAGAGGCAGTGGTCATAGGCTCGTCAGCTTGTGGAAAGGCAGTCTAAGAGGAGTGAAAACAAATGGCTGCTAAAACTGGGCTTGGGGAAGCCTTTGCTCAGTCTAGAGGGTTTGCCTCAATCCCACAAGGGTCCCTCTTTACCCCATCATCCCAGTCCTTTTGGCTCACCACAATTCTTCAATAGATTCAATAGAATAGGGATCCCTTCTTGCAAGCCATCATGTATCGCTCTCCCTTCCCCTTCCTGGGCCTGCCTGAGCCGGATCCGGAGATGGCCCAAGCAATTCTCCTGCCCGTCCCCTACGAGGCCACCACCTCCTATGGCAAAGGCACCGCCAAAGGCCCTCAGGCGCTGTTGCAGGCTTCTGCCTATGTGGAGATCTACGACGAGGTACGGGATCGCCAGCCAGCTCTTCACCCCGACTTCTCGGAAGAGATCTCCCGCTACTGGACGGCCCCCCCGGTGGAGTTGGAAGGTCTGGGATCTTCCGCCCAGGAGCTGGCTATGGCCGAAATCCAGCGTCGCGCTGCCGAGTGGGTGAGACCGGGGCGGTTCCTGCTTTCCATTGGTGGGGAGCACTCCATCAGCGGGCCCCTGATTGCTGCCCACCTGGCCCATTATCCGGAGCTGCACGTCCTGCAAATCGATGCCCACTGCGACCTGAGAGATAGCTACGAGGGATCCCGCTATTCCCATGCTTCTGCCATGGCCCGCGTGGTGGAGCAAGTGGGCAGCCGCCTCACCCAAGTGGGGATCCGCTCCATCTGCGCCGAAGACCGCCAGACCATTCGCGAGCGCCGTCTGCACACCTTTTTTGCCCACAGCTTGCACACCAAGCCAGCCCAGGAGTGGATCCCAGAGGTGATTGCCACCTTGGGCCCCCAGGTTTACCTGACGGTGGATGTGGATGGGCTGGATCCCGCTGTGGTGCCGGCCACCGGTACCCCCGAACCTGGCGGCTTGGGCTGGTGGGAGACGGTGGAGCTGATTCGGGCACTAGGACAGCAACGGCAAATCATCGGCGCCGATGTGGTCGAGCTGTCGGTCACGGGAGAACGGGAAACCGATCGCCGCAGCGCCTTCACGGTCGCCAAACTGGCCTATCAGATCTTGGCTGCGGCCTTGGGTTAAGCTCAAGAAGAGCTTGGCCGGCCATCCCCGGGGCACCTGTTCGAGTTCTTTAGGTTTTTGGGTAACACACCTGTGAAATCGGCCCACCCCCGTCGTCCTGCTTTTGAACTTCCCGCTTTGTCCTGGATTCCCTTGGTGGGTGGGGCATTGCTGCTGATCCTCTTGGCCACCTTGCTGCAGTGCTTGGTGGTGGTGCCTGCCGGCACACGGGCCGTGGTGTTCAACTCCCTGACGGGGCTGAAGCCGCAGCCGCTGGGAGAAGGGCTGCACCTCCTGCTGCCGCTGGTGGAAACGCCTATCTTCTACGACGTGCGCACCCAAACCTACACCATGGCCTCCCAACGCTCCGAAAACCAGGGGGATGATGCGTTGAAAGTGCTCAGCGCCGACGGCCAGCAGATCTCCCTCGATGTCTCGGTGCGCTTTCGCTTGGATCCCGACCAAGTGGCCCACCTGCACCAGACCATTGGCCCTTCCTACGTGGACAAAGTGATTCGCCCAGAGGTGCGGACGGTGGTGCGCAATGAACTGGCTTTGCACCGCGCCATCGCCGTTTTCTCGGAAGAACGCGAGCAGATCCAGGAAAATGTGGAGCGGCAGCTCTCCAGCATTTTTGCTGAGAATGACCTGATCTTGCAAAACGTGCTGCTGCGCAATGTCCGCTTCTCCGACCAATTCCAAACGGCTATCGAGCAAAAGCAAATTGCCGAGCAAGAGAAAGAGCGGGAACGCTTCCTCGTGGAAAAAGCAGAGCTGGAAAAACAACGATTGGTGATCCTGGCAGAAGGAGAAGCCCAAGCCATTCGCCTCCAGGGGGAAGCCCTGAAGCAAAACCCAGAAGTGGTGCAGTTGGACTACGCGCGCAAACTGGCGCCCGGCACCCGCGTGATCATCTCCCGACCGGATCCCTGGCAGCGGTAGCGGACAGCCCGTTGGCTCTGGGTTCTGCAAAAATCTATCCCAGAGCATTGTTGCCAATTGGAACGAGAATGGGGATAGAGATCCCCGGCCTGCTGACCTGACGATGCCCCTTGACGAGCAGCTCATCCACAACCGCATTCAGGCCATCCGATCCCAGATCCCAGACCATGTGGAGATCATGGCAGTGAGCAAAGGCTACAGTGCCGACCACATCCGCGCCGCCTATCGGGCTGGGATCCGCCACTTTGGGGAGAGTCGAGTGCAAGAGGCCGCCGTCAAACAAGGGCAACTGCAAGATCTGACCGATATCGTCTGGCACTTGATCGGGCATCTGCAGACCAACAAAGTCAAACCGGCCCTCAAGCAATTTGCCTGGATTGACAGCGTCGATAGCTTGCGCCTGGCCAAGCTGATCAACCAAAAAGCCTGGGAGCTGCACCTCACCCCCAAGCTTTGCCTGCAGGTTAAATTGGCTCCGGATCCCAATAAGTTCGGCTGGCTCATCCCCGATCTGTTGCAGAGCCTCCCCGAACTGAACCAACTGCTGCAGGTGCAAATTGTGGGCCTGATGACCATTTTGCCTTTGGGCTTGAGCTCAGAGGCGGCCCTAGACCTGTTTCGCAAGCTGGCCGAACTGGCCGATTACATCCAGCGCAGCGGCTATGAACATCTGCAGGTGCACACCCTCTCCATGGGCATGTCCGACGATTACCTCCTGGCGGTGGCAGCAGGCTCTAACTTGATCCGGCTGGGGCGCGCTTTGTTTGCCGACGCCGAGCAGGAATAGATGTGACCTCTGTGAAGCCGTTAAATTGTGATTAAATTTTGTGTAAAGCCGTGCAACTCCCCAGTCGCCCTGCGGGGCACCTTTGGGGCGAGAGTTCGGCTTGGATAATCAAAAGTGGGGGGATCCCGCCCAGGATTTGCCCTATTGGGGAAATTTTGGGGAAATTTGTAATCATTTGCGTTACTTCCGTTAACGTGGGCTCAATCCAGACGGGGAGCAGAGTTCAATCCTGCCAAACAACGGCTTGGCAAGTGAGATGACATCTTCACTTCTTCTGGGTAAACTCTAGTCGTCGAATCAATGGGGTTTTGTTAACCTACGTTAGCCCCCACCTGCTTCGGCAGCTTCCTGAGCAAACCCTGTCTCAGCCTATTGAAAGACTTTGACCGAGAATAAAAGGACGCCCCCTAGCTTGAGTGAGCCACTCAGGATCCAATCAGGAGCCTGAATCCTACGCTCGCCGTAAACCCATGACCTGTAGTGAGGATGTGCATATGAATGTCAATGGAATCTGGAGCAGGGTAAGAGATTTTGTGGGTCTGAATGATCCCGTGGACGGCCTGGAGGAGTACTCTGAAATGGAAGGGCAGGATGATTACCAACTGCTCTACGAGGGACGCCGTTCCCAACCGGCTGCTCCCCCCGAAGAGGAGGAAGTGAGTACCCTTCCGCGAGGGCGGCGGCAACGGGGAGTGGAAGCGGGGGAGGGCTCTGCCGGTCGAGAAGAGTCGCGGGGCCATCGGCGCAGTCAGCATCGGGATCGCTCAGCAGGGGGCAGTATGGGGAGCAACGTGATTGGATTACCGGGCGTAAACCCACCCACCAGTGAAGTGGTGGTGATGGAGCCGCGCAGCTTCGATGAGATGGCTCAGGTTATCCAGTACCTACGGGAGCGCAAGACGGTGATCATGAACTTGACCCTAATGGATCCCGCTGAGGCGCAGCGCTCTGTGGATTTCGTTGCCGGCGGCACCTACGCCATCGATGGCCACCAAGAGCGCATCGGAGAGAACATTTTTTTGTTCACCCCCAGCACGGTGATGGTTTCCACCCCCAGTAGCCAAGTGGTGCAGCCGCTGCAGCGCCCTTTGCAAAGCCCTACCCCCCTCTGGCCCAGCACCTATGAGCATCTGCAGGCAGTAGGTCAGCACTAGTTGCTATGGAGCGGCCACTGCTAAGTGTTATCGGGGGTGGAGCCATGGGATCCGCCCTGCTGCGGCGTTGGGTAGCTGTGGGAGTTTATCCCGCAGCGCAGGTGGCCTTGCGGGAGCCTGATCTGGATAAGGCTGTGGCCCTGCAGCAGGAGCTGGGTATCCGATTGTTGGCGGATCCATCCCAGGCGGGAGAGTCTGAGATTCTGTTTCTGGCCGTTAAACCGCAGCTCTTCCCGACAGTGGTGGCTGAGATGGGCCGGCTGTCCGCCACAGAGCTGGTGATCTCGATTATGGCCGGGATCCCCTTGCAGCAGTTGCAGCAGGCTTTTCCCAAACAAAAGGTGGTGCGCACGATGCCCAACACGCCGGCGCTGGTGGGGGCGGGCATAACGGCCATCAGCTACGGGCCAGGGGTGACGCCTATGCAGGTGGAGCAGGTGGAGAAGCTGTTTCGCGCGGTGGGCGAGGTGGTGACGGTGGCCGAAAGCCAGATGGATGCGGTGACGGCACTTTCGGGTTCCGGGCCGGGGTATCTGGCGGTGATTCTGGAAGGGCTGATCGACGGAGGGGTACAGGTGGGGCTGCCGCGTCCCATTGCTACCCAGTTGGCCCTGCAGACCTTGGCGGGTACTGCTGCCCTCTTGCAGCAAGAAAATCTGCACCCTGCCGTTCTCAAAGACCGGGTCACCAGTCCAGGGGGGACGACCATTGCCGGGATCCAAGCCTTGGAGCAGGCGGGGGTGCGGGGAGCCCTGATGCAGGCAGTGCGAGCGGCCTACGAGCGCTCTTGCCAGTTACAGGGATCCTAGCGGGCCAGCAGCCCTTGCCAGAGGGGACGGGTGATCCAATTCCACCCCACCTTGAGCTGGTGTTCCAGTGTGGGCAGGCGCACCAAATAGGCAGTTCGCCGGGCCAAATAGCCCAGGGGGCCGGTCAGTGTGAGGCCGCCAAGGGCAGAAAGCACCGCCGTATCCACCCCCAGGCTGAGCATTTCCCCCAGAGAAAAGTAGCGAAAGGGCAAGAGAGGCCGCTCCTGGGTGAGCAAAGCCCACAGGTTCCAGGCGCAATAACCGGCCTGTTGAAAAGCCGCTTGGGCTGTGGCCGGCACCGGCTTGCCCTCCGCATCCACCACCGCTGCTGCATCTCCCAAGGCAAAGATCTCTGGGAAGGTGGGGGTCTGTAAGGTGGACAAAACCTGCAGCCGTCCCCGCTCCGTTTTGGGCAGAGCCCAATTGGCAATCACCGCTGCCGGTCGGGTTCCGACAGTCCACAGCACAGCATCCACAAGATCCGTAGCAATCTCCTGGCTCTCCAGTCGCTGGAGCTGCAGATGGAAGGGAGGGGCGCCGTTCTCGCCAAGGGCCTCGATGCCCAAGACCTTGGTTTGCAACTCCACCTGCACCCGCCGTTGGGCCAGCGCCTCTTGGGCCGCCTCCCGGCTGGAGAGAGCAAAGCCGGACAAGATTTGGGATCCCAACTCGATGAGGCGGATCCGTCCCCGCCAGCCCAGCCGATCCGCCAATTTGCAGGCCAATTCCACGCCACTAGCCCCTGCTCCTGCAATGGCCAGAGCCACAGGCTGAGCCGGATCCCGGTCTTCCAACGCCTTCAGGTGGGCGCGCAGCCGCTGAGCATCTGCCAGGGTGCGAAAGGGAAAAGCAAACTCCGCCGCTCCCGGAACGCTCTCCAGAGGGGTTTCTCCCCCCAGCGCCAGCACCAGCGCGTCGTACTCCAAGCTTTGCCCATCTTCCAGCTCCACTCGGCGGGCTTGAGGGTCAATGGCCTGGACAGATCCGCGGCGAAATTGCACCGATCCCGGGGGCAGCAGATCTTGAAAACGGGGGGCCACCTCCCAGTCTTCCATTTCTCCGGTGAGCAGCTCATAAAGCAGGGGGGCAAAGACGAACCGCTCCTGCCGATCGACCAAGGTGATCTGGGGTGGTTCTGGCCAGGGTTGCCGGCTCAGTTCCAAAGCTGTGTACAACCCGCCAAAGCCGCCCCCAAGAATGCAAATGCGATTCATGCTCGGATGGTTCACGTGACGTTATCAGACGTTATCAAAGTTGCGCGAAAGGCCCCGACTTAACAATCACACCCTGCTGATGCAGAAGGGGCAACGAGGGATGGCCCACCTTGGGCTTGAATTGATTTAAACTTTCCCGGCTAGACTTCTCCAGCGTAGTCTTTGTTGCCCCAGCTTTGCCAAGCCGGCACTTCTGACAGGGAAGCCCGTCGCTCGTCCAGCCAAGTTTGGAGAATTACCGCCGCCGACTGCTGATCGATTAAGCCCTTCTGGGCTTTGGCCGGGATCCCCGCCTCGCGCAGATCCCACTCCGCCTGCACGGTGCTCAGGTATTCATTGACGGTAACAATGGGGAGATCCACGGCCACCTGCAAAGCGCGCACGAACCGCTGGACTTTGCGGGCCTGGGATCCCACCGACCCATCCGCCAGAAGGGGGATCCCCACCACCACCACGGTGGCCTGGCGGCGGCGGATCCACTCCTGCACTTGGGCAATGTCCTCTGAGAGGGATCGTCGCTGGATCACCCCCAGGCCAGTAGCCAGCAGCCCCAGCCGGTCGGAGCCGGCCACGCCAATGCGGCGGTTGCCTACATCCAGCCCCAGCGCTGAAAGGGGATCCCTTGTGGCAGAATAGTTCAGGCTTATCGACATCCTTGCTGATCTTTATGGCTGCCTGGCCCCCTTTGGGGCTTGCAGTTTCCGTTCCCCTATCCTCTCTCGATGACCCTGTTTGGAGCAACACTCGATGACCAGCGCTACCCTGTCTCTCCCGAAGCATGAAGTGAAAGATCTGAACCTCGCCCCCCTGGGCAAGCAACGGATCCAGTGGGCGGCGCGGGAGATGCCGGTGCTGGCCCAGATCCGGGAGCGCTTTGCTCAAGAAAAGCCCTTTGCCGGGCTGCGCTTGGTGGCCTGCTGCCACATTACGACCGAAACGGCCAACCTGGCCCTGGCTCTACAAGCAGGGGGGGCGGATAGCGTTCTCATTGCCAGCAATCCCCTTTCCACCCAAGACGATGTGGCCGCCAGCCTGGTGGCGGACCATGGCATTTCGGTGTTTGCCCTCAAAGGAGAAGATGTGGCCACCTACCGCCGCCATGTCCAGATTGCCCTAGATCACCGCCCCAACCTGATTATCGACGATGGTGGAGATGTGACGGCGGAGCTGGTGCAGCACCGTCAGGAGCAACTGTCGGAGCTCATCGGCACCACGGAAGAGACCACCACTGGCCTGGTGCGCCTTAGGGCCATGCTCAAGGCGGGGGTGCTCAGCTTCCCGGTGATGACCGTCAACGACGCCGAGACCAAACACCTGTTCGACAACCGCTACGGCACCGGCCAATCCACCCTGGACGGGATCCTGCGCTGTACCAACATCCTTCTGGCCGGGAAGACGGTGGTGGTGGCTGGCTACGGCTGGTGCGCCAAGGGAGTGGCCATGCGGGCCCGTGGCATGGGATCCCAGGTGATTGTCACGGAAGTCAACCCGGTGCGGGCTCTGGAGGCGGTGATGGACGGCTTCCGGGTGATGCCGATGGAAGAAGCCGCTGCTCTGGGGGACATCTTCATCACCGTCACCGGCAACAAGCACGTGATTCGCGGCGAGCACTTCGACCGCATGAAGGATGGGGCGATGGTCTGCAACGCCGGCCACTTTGACATTGAAATCGACCTGGTGGCGCTGCAGGAGCGGGCCGTCTCCCGACAGACGGTGCGCCCCTTTGTGGAAGAATACCGTCTGCAGTCGGGCAAGTCAGTGGTGGTGCTGGGGGAAGGCCGCCTGATTAACTTGGCTGCTGCCGAAGGGCACCCCGCCAGCGTCATGGACATGAGCTTTGCCAACCAGGCCCTGGCCTGCGAATACCTGGTGAAAAACCGGGGCCGCTTGGCCCCAGGGCTTCACCCCATTCCTCTCGAGGTGGACGAGGCCATCGCCCGCCTCAAGCTCAAGGCCATGGGGATCCAAATCGACAGCCTCACCCCCGAGCAGATCGAGTACGGCAACACCTGGACTGCCGGGACTTAAGTGGGTTTTGGGAATTCAATCGGGAGCTGAGTCTGGGATCCCAAGCAGCAGGGCTAGCGTGCTCCCCCCAACCTCGAGCCAGGAGGGGATTCCTAGATTCTGTGAACCTGCGACCAAACGCGGGTGGGCAGACCCCAGACGTAGATGAAGCCTTCTGCCGCTTTGTGGTCGAACTGGTCTCCTGCGCCGTAGGTGGCCAGCTCGGGGTTGTAGAGGGAATAAGGGGAGCGACGGCCCACACAGACCGCCTGGCCCTTGTGCAACCGCATCCGCACGACACCGGTGACGCTTTTCTGGGTGGCGCGGATAAAGGCGTCCAGAGCCTCCCGCAGCGGCGAGTACCAAAGGCCGTTGTAGATCAACTGGCTGTAGGTGGTCTCGATGCCGTACTTGTAATGGATGACATCGCGGGTGAGGGTGAGGCTTTCCAGCTCGCGGTGGGCTTGGATCAAGACCATTAGAGCAGGGCACTCGTAGATCTCCCGCGACTTGATCCCCACCAGGCGGTTTTCAATCATGTCGATGCGGCCCACCCCATGCAGGCCAGCTAAGGAGTTGAGCTGCTCGAAGAGGGCTTTGGGACTGAGGCGCTGCCCATCCACCCCGACAGGGATCCCTTGCTCGAACTCAATCTCCACGTAGGCGGGCTCGTCGGGTGTCTGGGAAATAGGCCGGGTGAGGGCATACACTTCCTCCGGCGGCTCCCGGTTGGCATCTTCTAGGATGCCGGCTTCAGCGCTGCGGCCCAAAATGTTGAGGTCGATGCTGTAGGGGCTGGACTTCTGCACGGGCATGGGGATCCCGTAGCGCTCCCCATAGGCAATGGTCTCCTCGCGGGTCATCCCCCACTCGCGGGCAGGGGCCAACACTTTGAGCTGGGGATTTAAAGCAGCAATAGCCAGATCAAAGCGCACCTGGTCGTTGCCTTTGCCGGTGCAGCCGTGGGCCACCGCATCGGCGCCCACCTCTTCCGCCACTTCCACCAGCAGCTTGGCAATCAGGGGTCGGGCCAGGGCCGTGGAAAGGGGGTAGCGCTGCTCGTAGAGGGCGTTGGCCTGGATGGCCGGGAAGGCATAGTCGGTAATGAGGGCCTGGACAGCCTCCCGCACCAGAGATTGCTCTGCCCCCGCCCTGAGGGCTTTGGCCTGAATGGCCTCCAGCTCCGCCCCCTGCCCCAAGTCGACTGCCAGGGCCACCACCGATTCCACCCCCCACTCGTGCTTGAGATAGGGAATGCAGACGGAAGTATCCACCCCGCCTGAATAGGCCAATACCACCTTCTTTGCCCGTCCCATGGGATCCCGCCGTTGCCGTTAAAAAGTTGCTAGCCCATTATGCCCTGTGGCAGGGATCCTGGCTGGCCTCAATGTCGGTTTCCTCAGCTATTCTCAAGGGGATTTCTCCTGCCGGGGAAAGGCCGGGGGTGTGAGTGAGCATGGCTGGCAAAAAGACGGCTGCGGCGTGCCGGGGATCTGAGCCCAAGCGAACTGTGGGGCTGGGGATCCTGTCGCTGCTGAGCTTTGTGGCCGGGATGGGGTTTGCCGCCCTCTCCCAGCCAGAGGTGGGATCCCCTGTTGCCGTCTCCGAGCCGGAGGTGCCCCGTTTTACCGCCCACGGTTGGCCCTTGTTGGATCCCTTGCCGCAGCCGGACGAGATTTGGGAGTGCGAGCTGGTGGTGGTGGGGGGATCCTTGGGGGGTGTGGCGGCAGCGGGCCACGCCATGCGAGGGGGGGTGCAAACCTGTCTCATCGAGCTTACCCCTTGGCTGGGGGGGCAGATCACCTCCCAGGGGGTATCGGCCATTGATGAATCGCTGCCAATGCGGCAACGGGGCAATTTTTCCCGCCACTGGCTGGAGTTCAAGGCCTTGATCGAAAGCCAGCCGGTGCATCTGCCGGCCTGGACAGGGATCCCGCCGGGAACCCGCGTATCCGAGATCAACAGCTGCTGGGTGGGAGGGCTGTGTTTTCCGCCCCAGGCGGGGCTGCAGGCGGTGGAAACCTGGCTGCAACAGGCAGCTCAAAATGCCCCCAACAGTCGCTGGGCTACCCAAACGGCTTTCAAGGGGGCCACCTTCAGCGCCGATGGATCCCAGATTGAAAGCATTTACGCTGTGCAGCGGCAGCCGCGGGATCCCAACTTTGTGCCGCCGGGACGGCTGTGGCGGGAGCTGGTGAGCTGGTATGGCTGGCAGGAGACGGAAGTTTTTGCCAAACGGGTGTTGAGGCTGCAGGCACCACCAGGCCGCAACCTGTTTGTTATCGATGCCACCGATACCGGCGAGCTGGTGGGCTGGGCCGGGATCCCCTATCGGCTGGGTTCGGAAGGGCGAGACGTGACCGGCGAGCCCAATGCCGCCCCCGCCAGCAACCCGGAGTGTACTCAAGCCTTTACCTTTCCCTTCGTGCTGGCCATCCACGACGATGGCGGGCGCTCCCGCGCCGAGCTGGTCCAGCTGCAGCCGGGCTATTCCCGCGCCGAACACCGCCGCGAGTTCGACATGGAGGGTTTCCCCACCTTCAGCGGCCAGAGCTTTTTCAATTACCGCCGCATCGTCAGCAAGGGCCGCCGGGATCCCTTCTACAGCACGCCTGTTCCAGGCGACCTGACGCTGGTGAACTGGAACCGCGGCAACGACTGGGGGATCATGAACCCGCCCCTGATCCTGACGGAAGAGCGGCTAGTGGCCTCAGGGCAGCGCCACAACTGGCTGGGGGGCCTGGATGTCTCGGCCATCAAAGATGGAGAAAACCACGCCCTGCTGTTTGCCGAGTGGCTGATGGAAACTCAATCCCGCTCTGGCTATCCCCTCTCCTTGGTGTTTGCCGAAGAGTCCTTGCTGGGCACTCGCTCTGGCCTTAGCCTCTACCCCTACATCCGCGAAGGTCGGCGCATCCTGGGGCGAGCTGCCTACGGCCAAGCAGAGTTCCTGATGTTGGAGCAGGATATTCGCGTCGGCACCGCCGGGGGGCGGGACTTCAGACCTACCGTGGTGGGGGTTACCCACTACGCCATCGATATCCACGGCTGTCGCTACCGCAACTGGGAGCCCTCTCTTTCGGCCAGCTCCGCGCCAGTCAACGAGTTTTCCGTCCGTCCCATTCTCATTCCCTTGGAAGCCCTGATCCCGCAGAAGGTGGATAACCTGCTCATCGGCGGCAAAGGGATCGCCGTCAGCCACATTGTCAACGCCGCCACCCGCGTGCATTACGGTGAATGGACCATCGGCTCGGCGGCAGGGCTGACCGTGGCTTGGCTGCGCAGTCAAGCTCCCGGCCTGATCCCAGCTCAGATCGTACCGCAAGGCAAAATAGCCGATTTACAGCGCTACCTGATCTCCCATGGGCAAAGACTGCAATGGTGATCCCAAACGACACCATCCCGCCGCCGCGAAGGACAGATCCCCCTGCCCTCATTTTTCCGGCATCGAGACCCTAGCCCTCAGAGGGAAGGGAATCGGGATCCCTCCCTGCATGGACATCTTCGCCACTTCTGCCATAGCGCCGCCGCCGCCACCACACCAACAGGGGACTGGCGATAAAAATGCTGGAATACACCCCCAAGGCAAATCCCACCAGGAGAGCGATGGCAAACCCCTTCAAGGTAGCCCCTCCGAAAATGGCGATGGCGACCAAGGGCAGCATCGTCGTCAGGGTGGTATTCAAGGAGCGGGCGAAAGTTTGATTTAGAGACAGGTTCACCACCTCAGCGAAGCTGACTTTGCGGCTCACCAGGCGGAGGTTTTCGCGGATGCGGTCGTAGATGACCACGGTGTCGTTGACAGAAAAGCCGATGATGGTCAGCAGCGCCACCACAAACAGGCTATCCACCTCCATGCCCACCGTCAGGCCCAAAAGGGCAAACAGCCCTATCGTCAACACTACATCGTGCAGCAGCGCCACAATGGCAAACACCGCGTAATCCCACTGAAAGCGCAGGGCCAGATACACCACAATCAGGCCGAAAGAGATGAGCACGGCCACGATGCCGGAACGCAGGAGCAGACGACCCACCGTCGGGCCAACCGTCTCGACCAGATTGCGCTGGAAGGGGGCAACCTCCTGCCGCAGGGTGGCTTCCACGGCCAAGCGCTCCGTCTCCGACAAAGGGGGCATGCGGATCAGGGCTTCCTGGCCCGTCTGGGTGTCCAGTTGAATGATGCTGCTCCCCAGGTTGTGTTCCTGCAGCGCCCGCCGCAGCTCCTCGGTGGTGACAGGCCGCTCAAAGCTCAGATCCAGCAAAGTGCCGCCGGAAAAATCCAACCCCAGCCGCAGGGGGGTTCCCAGAGAAGCCAGGGAAAAGGCCATGCTGACCAGCCCCACCAGCAACACCGCCAAGGAGAAGCCAAACCACAGCCTGCTCCGCCCAACAATGTCAAAGCGGTAGTCCAGCAAGCGAGAGGAAGCGGGATCTGCAGGGGATAGCTCTTGAGCCGTCATGATTGGGCCGCCTCCATCCGAACGCCGTAAAACTCAGGTTTGCGCAAGCTGGGGATCCCCATTGCCGCCAAGAGCAGGCTACGGGTGCAGGTGATGGCCGTAAAGAAGCTCACCAGAATGCCAATGCCCAGGGTTACCGCAAACCCTTTCACCAGTCCCATCCCCAGCCAGAAAAGCACGCCACAGACCAAAAGGGTAGTCACATTGCTGTCCAGGATGCTGCTGAAGGCGCGGTTAAACCCTTCCGAAATGGACTTGTAGATGGATTTGCCGGCCCGCAACTCTTCTTTGATGCGCTCGAAGATCAGCACATTGGCATCCACCGCCATGCCGATGCTGAGGATAAAGCCGGCGATCCCCGGCAGAGTCATGGTGACCCCCAGCAGTTGGAAGAGAGCAAAGGTACAGAGGGCGTAGATAAGCAGAGCAATGTCCGCAATCAGCCCTGGCAGGCGATAGTAGGCCACCATAAAGAGGAAAACCAGCACCAGGCCCCCGATCCCGGCATAGAGGCTGCGGCGCACGCTCACTTCCCCCAAAGTGGCCCCGACAGTGCGATTTTCAATCACCTGAATGGGAACCGGCAGCGCTCCTGCCCTGAGCTTGACCGCCAAGTCAGTGGCGGTTTCCACCGTAAAATTGCCCGTGATCACCGCCGTCCCGCCGGTGATGCCGGTGCGGGCAAACTCCGGCCCCACGATCGGGGCACTGATCAACACGTCGTCCAGAAAAATGCCCAATGGACGTTCTGTCCCGGCCAGATCTCGGGTGAGCTGAGTAAATTTTTCTGCCCCCTCCGGCTTGAACTCCAGCAGCACCTCCCAACTCTGGGATCCGCGGCGAGGGGCTTGGGGATAGGCATTGCGCAGCAGATCCCCGGTGAGGCCGACCCGCTCAAACAGAGTATCCGGATCCTCCCCCGCTGTTATCTCTCCCCGCTCGTTGCGGGGCAGCGCGCCGACGGGAACCAAGCCCTTGCGAAACTCCAGTTGGGCTGTATCTCCAAGGAGAGCAATGGCCCGATCCGGATCCGCCACCCCCGGCAACTGCACGAACAGGCGGTCTTGGCCGCTGATCTGCACCAGAGGCTCAGCCACCCCCAGCCCGTTGATCCGCTGCTGGATGACAGCCTCTACCCCCTGCATCACTTCGGGGGTGATCTCAGGCACCTCCTCGGTGGGCACAGCTTGTAGCGTGAGCTGGGTTCCTCCCTTGAGGTCAAGGCCAAGGCGAACCTCCCGGCTGAAGCCCAGGTAAACGAGGGCAACCACCACGGCCAAGATGAAGATCAACCCCCGCAAAAAGGCGAGCCGGCTGAGCCACGAAGCTGAGAATTGGGTCATAGGTCTGAAAGAACGAGGAACGCTGGCAGACTCGATGTAAACTACCCGACCCTACACCGCCTTAGCAGTGTAGCGCGGGCTTTCAGTAGCCCTGAGCCTGTTATGCTCTACCAGAGAACAAAACAAGCCCGAACCTCTAGGCTGGTTTACGACAGCCCCCAAAAGCGCAATCACATTCGCACCATTCAAATCCGCATCCCCTTCCCATCCACAGTGTCCACACTTAAACTGCTTCCCACTGCGATAGGATTGCGCAGGGTCGGGATGAATGTGCAAACACCGGTGGCAGGTCTGCGACGTGTAGGCAGGCGGCACAAGAATCAGAGCAACCCCCGCACGCAGAGCCTTGTACTCCAAAAATTGACGGAGTTGATAAAACGCCCAACTATTTGCCCGCCTACGCTCTGTCTTGCTGCGTGGCTGTTGATTGACCCTTTCCCGTTCGCGCAAGCGGGACGGAGTCCTTTCGCGCCAGCGGGACGGAGTCCTTATCCCTGTCAAGTCTTCCAGAGCAAGAGCGCTATTTGTCGCCTTTGCCCTAGAGACAATAGCTTTGGAGATGCGATGATTGACCCACGTTTTTGCTACGCAACGCTGACGCGACTGAAAGCGTCTCTCCTTGCCAGACAGCCGTTGCAACAGTTCTCTGCATCTGCGCCGCGAACTGCGGGTGCCCTTACTGGCTTTGCGTTGGAGTGCCGCCCTCAGCTTGGAGTAGTGGTCGCGGACTCGGTTCAACTGCTGTCCATTCCAGTTATCCCCTTCTGACGTATGGGCAATATCCGTCCTCCCCAAGTCCACCCCCAGCACTCTACCCGTGCGTTGCGGTGGGGATGGCTCTGCTTCCACACAGATTTGAATGGAGTAGGAACCGTCTTTGCGCTTGACCAGAGTGGCGGATTTGGGGTTGGAGCCTGCCAACTGTTCTCTCTGGTAACGGCCAATCGCCAGCTCAAAGCGCTCTCGACCCCCAACCGTGGTCAGCGACACCGTCCAGTCTTTCTCGCGAAACGAAAAGATACGGGCATCGTAGGTCGCAAAGCCTCTCTTGAACGCTTTGACCGGACGGTTTTTCTGTCGGGCAACTTTACGGGCACCGGCCAGCCGTCTGCAGACCTGCTGAGCCAAGTTACTGGACAAGCCGAACCGGGCCCGGATTTGGCGGTAGCACAGAGATTGAAGTTTAACGGCGTTAACTACCTTCTCTGGTGTGTTTTGGTTGACCCAGTTCAAGGCTTGGCCGAAAGCAGCCAAGGTCGCGTCCAATTTGGCGGCTTGCGACTGGGACACCTTGAGCTTGCAGGAGACGGTCAGGACTTGGGTCATGGTTCTATCGTAACTTCCGCATTCCTCCCGACCCTCGTCCTACGGACAGAGGGCGGGGCTCCTGCGCTAGTAAGCTGAACTTTCTGATCCTATCGCAGACGGGATCCCTTGCTTGGCAAGGCGGAAAACGGCAAAGCCGGTGGCGCTGCCCCGACAAAATGGCCCTTGGGATCCACCGCAAAGGCAACCCCCAGCTCGATGAAGACGGGTACTGGGCTATCCCTTTGGGCAGAGCGGATGAAGTTCAAAGCCGTTATTGTTGGAAAGATTATTCAAAGACTCCCCCTGGTTTGCGCCAGCCCTGGGTTAGGCTATTGCCATCCCGGGGGAGCAAGAAACACCGCTGCTCTGCCCCAAAGTCCGCGAGTTGAGTTAAGGAAGGTTGAGGTGAAGGGGAGACTGACCTGCCATTTCCCTGTGCTGATACTGGCCCTGCCTCTGTGGGGATCCCCGACCTGGGCCGGAGAGTATTTCACCGAGGAAGTGACCAGCCCTAGCCTGGAGATCATTCACGGCTGGCGGCAGGAGGTGTACGGCATTGGGGTCACCATCACCAACACCAGCCTCGGCTCCTTTCGCGTGCCCCTGGAAATTGATATGGAGGATCGGGCTAGCTGTGAGCGGGCCGACTTGGTGCTGACGAACAATCGCATCATGCCGATGGGATCCTTTCAAGACTGCATTCTCAACATCTTTCCCTACCTGGATAAGTTCATCAACCAAGAAGTCGCCAGCATTCGAGTCACCCTAAAAGGACCGGCTCCCCTTCTGGAAATTCCGGTAGAGGAGTCGGATCGGCTGATCTTGGCCCAGGTAGCCAACCAATCGCGGGAAGCCTTTGTTTTCTTTCAGCAGGAGTTGGCCCGCGTTTTGGAGCTGCTGAGGCAGTCGGATCCCGGCCAGAGCGAGACGGCCCCACAGCCTGCCACTCCAGTCCCGACCGCCACTCCAGCCGAGTCTGCTGCCAGCCCAGGAGATTTTGTAATCGTGGGAGCCATTCGGGAAGACCGAGTGGGGGCCGGTAGCCGCCTGAGCGTGGAAGCGATCAACCGCAGCACCCGCACGGTTCTCAACGCCCGCGCCCGCTTCACCTTCTACCGGGGGGAGGAAGTTGTCGATACGCGAGTGGCAGCGTTTGAGCCCAGCGACGTGCCCCCCGGACAAAGGGCCTCTGCCAGTGTGCTGAAAACCGAGGCCAATTGGGATCGCGTCACGGTGACCTTCCAGTGGCAGTAGGGTTGTCTCAGGGGGCTAAAGCGTTGCCACGAATCAGGCTGCCCAAGGTTTTGACCGTGATCTTGAACTGCACCCAAGGGCTCATGGGCACTACCGTCTTGTAGAGGTAGCTGTCAAAGGTCATCCTCTGCACGTCCCGGTCGGCGCACATCTCCACAAAGGCTTCGCGGGTGGCATTGGAACGGTAGAACACTCGCTGCAGGATGTCCAAGACCTTGTAGGTCAGGCCGTACTGGCGATCCCAGCGCTTGAGATACAGTTTTAGATCCTCCTCTGTGGGAATGCGCTTGCCGCCGTTGGAGGTCTCGACGATGGTCTCGGCGCACATGCGGCCTGACTTGGCGGCAAAATAGATCCCTTCGCCGCTGGATTTGGTTACGTATCCCGCCGCATCTCCCACCAAAGCAGCACGGCCCACCACACGGCGTGGACGGGGATGCTCTGGGATCGGATGGGCTTCCACCTTGATCACCTGGCCGCCGCGGATACGCTCGGCAGCACGGGCGCGGATCCCAGCTTGCAACTTTTGGATGTGGGCTTGGTTCACCTTCATGGTGCCGGTGCCCACAGCCACATGGTTGGACTTGGGAAACACCCAGGCATAGAAGTCTGGAGAAACATCGTCCCCCACATACATTTCTGCCCGCTCTGCGTAGTAGGCCATTTTGTCGTCCGGGAGCCGGATGCGCTCCTGAAAGGCCAGCGCATAGTTGTAGTCGCCAGCACCAATGGCTTCTGCCACCTTGGAGTGGAACCCATCCGCCCCGATCACCACATCCACAGCCAAAGAACGCGGCACCCCTTGCCTCAATCCGTCGGAAAAATCGTTGTAGTGCAGGATGTAGGGATCCCGGCCATTCTGGGGGATCTCCAGATGCATTACCTTGCCGTTGATCAGCTCCGCCCCTTTTTGGTGGGCACGATTGCGCAAGAAGGCATCCAAGATCTCGCGGCGGCACATGCCGATGTACTCGTTTTCTTTTTCGAGGGCGATATCCACCTCATAGTTGGAAGGGGAGATCATCTTCATCTTGCGCACTTTGCGGTCGATGATCCCCTCGGGGAGGTCGAACTCGGAGACCATACAGAGGGGAATGGCGCCCCCGCAGGGCTTGGCGTTGTCCAGCTTCCGCTCAAACAAAAAGGTCTCGATTCCAGCTTGGGCCAGAACTTCGGCAGCAGAGGCTCCGGCTGGGCCGCCCCCCACAACAGCAACTCTCAGACTCAAGGTGCTCTCCTCGATGCAAGTGCAACTGGCTCATCAGACAGCAGGCATCCTACCACAGCTCCTCAGAAGCATTGCGGACCTTGACGAAGTGTTGCAGAGTGGAGGGCTCGCGCTCGGTGTGTTTCTACAAAAGGCCCCGCCGCATTTGATCCCAGAGGTTGAGATAGGACTCGGCTTCGGCTGAGCTCAGGGGGCGCCAGATCTCCGAGCGTTGCCAAGTGGAGATTTGCAAGTCGGCTCTGCGTTGCAGGCGTGGGGCAAGTTGAGCCAAATCCAGCGGCAAAACCGAAGGGATCCCGCTCAGATTGACCAAGCGGGGGGCAAATTCAGGATTCAAGACAAAATCAAGCCAGTCAGCCAACAGGGATCCGGAATCGGTCTGGGTTGATTCTGTGTGGGCATTGTCTTCGACGTGGGGTCGCACCCAGGCATCCCACCAGATGGCGGATCCGGAGGCCGGGATCACCACTGCCAGCTCAGGGTAGTTGGCTTGGGTGGCGTAGAGATCCTGCGACCAGCCCACGGCCACCCAGCTATCGGCCAAGCGCAAGATGGGCAGGTAGTCGGAAGAGGTGTAAGTTAAAACCTGGCGATGCAGGGATCCCAGCTCTTGCCGTAATTCCACATCCTCAGGGTTGAGGGGATCGTTGTAGGAGCGGCCCATTTTCTTCAGGGTTAGCCCAATCACCTCCCGCGGATGATCCGGCAGAGTCAGTTTGCCGGCCAGCTCAGGCCGCCACAGATCCGCCCAGTCCCGAATGGGCTCCCTCACCCGATCCCGGCGGTAGGCAATGGCCGTTACCCCCCAGCGCCAGGGCACACCCCAAATCTGCCCCTCCCGGAGTGCCGCAGCTTGCCAACGGGGATCCAGATTCTGCCATCGTTCTCCCAACAGGCTTGCCGGCAGAGGAGCCAGCCAACCGGCAGCTATGGCCCGATCCAAAGCGTCGGCCCCCAACAAACTCAAAGCCGCCACCGGCAGCCGCCGCCGGAACCATCCCCCCGGATCCCACCAGGCCGGATCAGCCGGCTGAACACTTTGCCGGAGATAGGCCAACAACTGATCCCGACTATCCAACAGTTGCAGCCGAAAGCGGGCCTGAGTCCTGCGGCGAAACTCGTTGAGCAAACTGGCAGGGATCCCTTGCTTGAGCGCCACGACAAGAGGCAGGTGTGCATCCGGCCCCCCACATCCTGCCGCCATTAGCCCCAGCAGGATCCCCTGTAGAAGCTCACGTCGGCTCAGCCGTATCTCGCCCACGACAGTACCGCTCCACCAGAATGAGAGCCACCAGATCATCGTAAGCCTTGGCGGGCACCCGCATCCCCTTGGGCAACAGCCGCTCCCATCCCTGCGGTGGGTGAAAATCCCAGTAGCGCTGACGGGCCTCTTGGGAGCTGTGCCGCTCATCCACCAGGACAATCTGCTGCGGGGGGAGGATCGATTCCAGTTGAGACTTCCAGGCTTGGGCCGTCGTCTGATTGCCCAGGATCACTTGCTCCGCCTGAAACTGTTGCCGGAGCGTTTGTAGTCTAGACAGCGCTGCCGCGGAAGGGACCACCTCCCGGTGTAAAACCTTCAGCTCCGTTTGCGTAAACACCTGCACCACAGCAATGCCGCATTTGTCGCGCCCTGGGTCGAAACCGATCAGCACTCGTTCGCTCTTCAGCCTTGCCGAATGGAGTGGATCCGTCATCCCTCAGGACGCCCCGCCTGCTGAGCCCCAGAAGAGCCGGGTTGACCGGAAGCTTCTGCCATCAGAAAACTCACCCGCAATGGCCCCGCTGTGTAGATGTCGGTGTCGGCAACTAGCTTCACATCCAGAGGGGTGGTGCTCTGGCGGAGATGCTGCACAACCTCCAGAAACTTGACCTGGGAGAACTCCCCCACAGTGCCGGTGATGGGATCGGAGAGAAGCCCCTCCTCTTGCGAGCGCTGATTGGCCTGGTTCAGCAGCCCCAGCAGTTGCTGTTGGATCTGATTTTCGCTCAAACCCGGTTGAATCACCCCGTGGGCCAGCACGGATCCCTTGGCGAAAATCCGCTGGTTGGGGTAAATCTGCACGAGCACAGGCACAGGCTCCCCCTTGAGCCGGTTGGTAACAGAGAGAATGCGCACCGCCCAGCTACCGGGCTCTTGCAACTTCTCCAAGGCTTGATCGGCATCCTCGCGGCGGATCAAGATCGCGTTTTCCAGAGGGGGCATGGGCTGGGATCCAAGGGCAAGGGCTCGCTGTTCCGCCTGGGCCAAAAGTTGCTCAAACTGCTGCCGAATCGCCTCTGGCTTTGCCCCCCTTGGAGCCTCCACAACCCCCGTTGCCAAGACTTCCCCCGCCAAGATGGCCAGTTCCCCCCGCCGCAGCCGCACCGCCAATTGGTTGAGCTGCTCGATCTCCTGCTCAAGCTGGTTTTTCTGGTTCTCCAGTTGGGTTAAGGCCGCCTGCACCACATCCAGGGAGCGCTCCAGTTGATCTCGATCCAGTTGCAGGGCTTGTTTTTGCGACTCCAGGGTGGCGATCACCTGGCGGGCCGACTCCACCTCTGCCTTCACCGCCTCCAACTCGGCATGGGCTCGATCCAAACTGGGCTGCACCTTGGCCAGTTGCTCGTTGGCTGCCGCCAGCTTGGCCTCCGCCTCCTGCCGCTCCTGCAGCGCCACCGCCAGTTGATCGCGCACTTCGCTCAGGCGGGTTTGGGCTGCCGACTGCTGGCTGCGAAATTGGTCGAGATCCATCTTGAGGTGATCCCGCTCAACCCTGAGAGCGGCATTTTCCGCTTCCAAGAGGGCTTTTTGGCGGTTGAGGGCCCGCAGCTCTTGCTCCGCCTGGGCAATTTGGTTGGTGTAGCTGAACAGGGCCTCCGACAGGGAGCGGTTGAGGAGCAGCAGTGTGCCCAAAGTCAGGGCGGAGATGCTCACGCCGGTCACCACAGCCACCAGAATGGCGGTATGACGGGGGCGCAGGTTAAACCAGGTAAGGCGCTTTTTGCCAATGCGGTAGCCCACCCGATCCCCAACGACGGCAATCAGGCCACTGACAACCAACATGTAGAGGATCAGCAGTACGCCTTGCATATTCGCGGATCCCTGCCATGGAAATCTTAGCAAGGTTGCCCTGAGGATTTTGGGAGTTGTTGGGGAGGTGGGAAATAGGAATTCAGCTTACTCGCGCAGGAGCCCCGCGCTGTACCCGTAGGGTCAGCGTCGGGAGGAATGCGTCTTGATGAAGTATGGTAGAGCTATGACCCAAGTCCTGACCCTTTCCTGCAAGCTCAGGGTAGCAGAAGCTCAAGCGGCAAAACTCTCTGCTACCCTTTCTGCTTTCACAGGAGCCTTGAACTGGGTCAATGCCAACACCCCAGCAAAGGTAGTCAATGCCATCAAGCTCCAATCCCTTTGCTACTACGAACTTAGGTCGCGATTTGGCTTGTCCAGTAACTTGGCTCAGCAGGTATGCCGCAGAGTCGCAGGTAGTCGCAAAGGAGCACAACGGAAAAATAGACCCGTCAAGGAGTTCAAGAAACCGTTTGTTACTTACGATGCCCGCATCTTTTCCTTCAGAGAGAAAGATTGGACAGTGTCCATCACTACCGTTGATGGCAGGGAACGGTTTGAGTTAGCCATCGGCAACTATCAACGCAGGAAGTTAGCAGGGACAAAACCCAAAGCAGCGACTCTGGTTCAGCGTCGTGGTGGTGGGTTCTATCTGCAAATTTGCCTAGAGACAGAAACACCTGTTACCAAACCCCAAGAGCGAGTAATAGGCGTGGATTTGGGGAGAACAGACATTGCCCATACATCGGAGGGAGAGAACTGGCATGGACAGCAGTTGAGCAAAATACGAGAGCATTATTCCAAGCTGAGAGCGGTACTCCAGCAAAAAGCCAGTAAGGGCAGCCGCAGTTCCCGGCGCAGGTGCAGAGAGCTGCTGCAACGGCTGTCTGGCAAGGAGAGGCGCTTTCAAGCGTGGGTCAATCATCGCATCTCCAAAGCTATTGTGGCTAGGGCAAAAGCAACGAACAGCGCTATTGCTCTAGAGGACTTGACAGGGATTCGGGAAAGGGTCAATCAACAGCCGCGCAGTCAGACAGAGCGTAGGCGTGCAAATAGTTGGGCGTTCTACCAACTGCGCACCTTTATTGGCTACAAAGCTCTGCAAGCAGGAGTTAGGGTGGTGTTGGTGAATCCCCGCTACAGTAGTCAAACTTGCCACCGGTGTTTGCGCATTCATCCCGACCCTGAACAGTCCTACCGCAGTGGGAAGCAGTTTAAGTGTGGGCACTGTGGATGGGAAGGGGATGCGGACTTGAATGGTGCGAATGTGATTGCGCTTTTGGGGGCTGCTGTAAACCAGCCTAGAGGTTAAGCCTACGGCTCGCTTCGCGAACGGGTTTGTTTTGTTCTCTGGCAGAGCATAACAGGCTCAGGGCTACTGAAAGCCCGCACTCTTTCGCTTTAGCGGCGCCGAGCGCTTTGCGTCAGCATGAGTGGTGCGGGTAGTTTACACTTGCTCGGCGAGGAGCATCGAGAGCAGGCAAGGCATCAACTCAAAACCTGGGCAAACCGCGCCGGCGACAGAGCAGGGATCCATTCATCCGCCTGTCCATAGGCTTGTTGGGCGAAGCGACGGGCCAAAGCGGGCACGATGGGCAGGGGGTTGCTGAAGCCGGAAAACAGTTGCAAGCCTTCCCAACCGGGCAGGGATCCGACCAGAGGCTGGTGATCGGCGCTAAAGGCCACCAAGCAGTGATACCACCGTCCGGGCAGGTGGGCCAACTTGGGCAGGTAGCGACCAGCCTGTTCCCGGATCTGGGCTTCGCTGGCGGCTGCATCCACCTCGGCATGGGGATCTGTCAATACCCGGCTGATCTGGCCCATGCGAATGCTGCCATCCACAAATTGCAGGATCCCGGCATCCAGAATCGGCGGGCAAAGCTCGTGCCCTGGCTCGTCCCAAAGGGGATCCCGATCGGGATGGGCGGCTTGCCGCTCCAGTTCCAAGCGTTGCACAGGCGCGCTCATCACCAGCGCTCTCAATTGCAAATCCGAGGGCTCCAGCTCCAGGGATTCGGCATGGGTGAAGTAGATGGGCACCCGGATCCCCGCTTGGCGCAACAAAGCCCGCGTCCAGCCGCCGGCACACACCACCACCTGGCCTGCTCCATAGCAGTTGGCTCCAGCCTCTACGCCCGTGATACGCGCTTCCTGCCGCCGCAGGGCCGTTGCTGTTGTGATCAAGAGGGATCCCCCCAATCGTTGCAAGGCTGTTTGAAAGGCCAGCGCCGTCAACAAGGGGTTGATGTGGCCATGCCGAGCCCAGAGCACTGCTTCCAGAGCTGCCGGATCCAGCAGCGGCTCCAGCTCGCAGGCTGCCGCCACCGAAATCCGCCGGGGTGGGATGCGACAGTCGGCCAGATCCGCCTCGACAGCCTCCACATCACAGCCGGGGGCAATGGGCATGAGCAGGTCCAGCTCACGAAATTGAATGTCTGCCTCCAACTCCTCTGACAGGGTGCGGTAGCGTTGGATCCCTTCTTCCCCCAAAGCTTTGAGCATCGGCGTTTTGCCCGCCCAATGGGCCAAGCCCCCGTAGCTGTAGCGGGTTGCCCCCTTCAGCACCGCTTCTTTCTCCACGAGGAGAACGGATCCCCCCTGGCGGGCCAGCTCATAGCTCAGAGCTGCCCCGGTAATCCCGCCACCGATCACGATCCAGTCGTAGTTGGCCATCGCTTCCCTCGTTGCCCTGAACCTCATCTTGCGGCAAAGTGGCTCCGTTCAGGGTAGCAAGCGCAGCAGAACCTAAGCCTGCACCGGTGGCCGATACTGGCTGAAGAGGAACTCGCAAAGGGCTTCTTTGAGTCCAGATTGAGAGTCTCCTCGGGTTCAGAGTCTGCCAAAGTCCATTTGTGTTCATCGTAGCCAATTGCATAGCAAGGATGAGGGTATGAACGAACTACTTCAAACCATCAACCGCAGTCTCCTGGAGATGGTGGGGCGAGGCATTGAGCTGTTGCCGGGCTTTTTGATCGCCGCAGTCATCCTCTGGGCTACCCGCTATGGCGTTCGAGCCGTGCGGCGTCTGGTAGGATCCGCAGCCAATCGGTGGATCCCCAGCCCTTCCCTGCAAATGCTGCTGGTGCAGATCGGCCAAGTGGGCGCCTGGGTGGTCGGGATCCTCGCGGCCAGCGTGGTGGCTTTCCCGGATCTGCGCTTGGGTGACCTCATCGGGCTACTGGGGTTAGGGTCGGTAGCCATTGGTTTTGCTTTTCAAGACATTTTCAAGAACTTCTTGGCGGGTGTGCTGCTGCTTTTGAACGAGCCTTTTCAACTCAACGACCAAATTATCGTCGGAGAATTCGAAGGCACCGTTGAAGAAATCAGCATTCGCTCCACCCAGATTCGCACCTATCAGGGGGAGCGCGTGGTCATTCCCAATGCTATTGTGTTTACCAGCCCGATCACGGTCTTGACCGATCGCCCCTTCCGCCGTACCGATCTGGAAATTGGCCTCGACTACAATACACCTCTGCCCAAAGCTCTGGAGGTGCTGCGGGAAGCCATGCAGGGGGTCGAGGGGGTGCTGGCGGATCCCCCCTTTGAGTTGGACATTATGGGGTTCGGAGACAGTTCCATTGATTTTGTGGTGCGCTACTGGACTCGGCCCCGCAAGCCGGAGGTGCGGCGCGTCCGCACTCAGGTGATGATGGCTCTCAAACAGGCCTGCGACCGAGCCGGATTGGTCATCCCCTACCCGATTCGCACCGTTTACGTGTTCGACCAGCACGATTTTCAGGATCACATCCCTAATCCCAAGGTCGCCTAGGGATCCCTACCAGCGGGCCAGCAGCATCTGAAATCGGCTCTCCCCCAGCAGAATTGCCTTGGGATCGGGATAAGTCTCGCCAAACCAAGCTCGCAAGCGGGCAATGGCCGCCTGGAAGATCTCCTCTGGGATCGGCCAGGAGCTGCTGTAGCAGCGCTGAGCGTACAGATCAAACAAAGCTTGGGCAGCGATGGCCGTCTGCCACTCTGCCGCTGTCCTCTGTTCCACGTGAGCCCCTTGAGACTGCAACAACGCTTCCACCTGCTCGGCATCGGCTCCAACCTGTTGGGATTCAAATCCCAGCTCTGCCAGAATGCCTGTCCACCGGGCCTCGAACGAGTGGCGGGCGCTCATCACCCGCTCTCCATAGCCGTAGAGGTAGACCCCACCTGGCTTGAGCACGCGACGGATCTCGCCAATCGCCTGCTGCCACTCGCGGATCAAGTGCAACACATGCACCGTGATCACCGCATCAAAACACTGCTCCCTAAAAGGCAGGTTGGTGGCATCGGCCATCTGCAAATGAACCTGTGGCGGCATTTGGCCCAGACTTTGTTGAATTTTGTGCCGCAAGACGGCCAGCATGCGCTCGGAAATGTCGATGCCGGAATAGGAATAGCCGCGACGGATCAGCGGCAAGGCAATGCGTCCTGTCCCAATGCCCACCTCGAGAAAGTGGGTCTCAGGGGTGGCTTCCACCGCGGCCAAGATTGCATCGGCGATCGCTTCATCTACGCCGGGAGGAAAGCTGCGGGTGGCATCGTAAAAATCGGCGGCCCGATCAAAACAGACGCTGTGGGATCCCACCATCGCTGCACACTTCCCCAACGGGCAAACCCAGACAGACATAGTATCAACAGAAATAGGCAGGGATCGCCGGGATCTCTGCCCATCTCAAGCCCGAAATTGGATCTCTTCTCGGCTTTCCTCAAGCCTCTTCAAGACTCCTGCGCCAGGCGAGCGTAAAACAAGCCTTGAACGCGAACAGTGTGGGGTTCCATCGCCCCTTGCTCGGTGCTGGAAGGCTGAATGCTAACAAAGGATCCCGCCATCTCCCCGGTGCTGGGATCCACGCGAGCGATCCGCAGCGACATTTTCCCCTGGGAAACCTCGTCCACCTTGCGGTTGGTGGCAAAATCATCTTTGGCAGCCTGTAGACCTACCGCAGTGTCGTAGCCGGTGTTGGATCCCCGCCCGCGCGGGTCGAGGAAGGTGCTGCTGTGATAGCCGGGCACCAAGAACTCCCCTTCAAAATCGGTCGAAGGGTCAATGGCGGAGCCCTGGGCAGTGGCGACCAAGTCTTTCACGCTAAACAGAAACGGCACCAGCTCGCGGCGGGGCATTTGGCCGGTGGTCGGCTGAGAGGTGATCCCATCCACCACTTTGAGCTCCAGCACGCCGTCTTTGGGAGTCACCTCAGCTTTAATCGGCCCCAGAGTGGCCGCTGAGATCATGATGTTTTTGGCCTTGATGAACTCTTTCTCGCCGTTCCGCTTTTCCTCTTCCACCTCAATTTGCACCGGCTGGAAGCAGACATCCGTCAGCTTCAGGGATCCCCCCCTAGGCACTTCGATACGGCCCCGGGCGTTGTCCGAGACCGAAGGGCAAATGGCGGCCTTGCCGGTGTTGCGGATCTGGTCATAGGTCAGCGGCGCCTTGGCAGCCTTAGCCGGAAAGGCAAAGACGCTCAAACAAAGCGCCAACAAGATGGCGAGCAGTGGACGGTACCGCATAATCAACCTCGAAAAACCTTTTTCTGAACGCTGCTGGGGGAAATAAGCCCGAATGCCCCCATTGTACGCAATCGTGATCCCCCTCAGAGGAAGTGCCTCAAAATTAGCCACCCACCAACAGGGATCCCAGCCAGCGTTCCCGAATCTGGGTGATCAACTCGCGGATAGGCTGTTGGTTGACACGGTAGCTGATGGGATGGGCAATCAGGCGAGCTGTACTCTCGAATAGGCAGTCTCGCTCAATCAGGCCGTTTTCCCTCAGGGTGCGCCCTGTGGCTACCAAGTCGACGATGGCATCGGCCATGCCGGTGAGGGGGGCCAACTCCACCGAACCATAGAGAGAGATAAGCTCCACCGGCAAATCCAGGCGGTCAAAATACTCCCGGGCGCAGCCGACAAACTTAGAAGCCACGCGGGCATGAGCAGGCAACTGAGCTGCCGAGCGGTAGGGGCTATCTTGGGGAAGAGCCACCGACATACGACAGTGGCCAAATTGGAGATCCAACAGGTGGGCCACCCGCGCTGCGGTGCCGGCATAGCGCTCTCGCAAGATGTCGTAGCCGACAATGCCCAATTGCGCCTGCCCATACTCCACATACACCGGCACATCGTGCGTGCGCACCAGCAGCGCTTCGTAGCGTTGCCCGTTCAGCCGGGTGGGGGACTCAATCCGCAGTAGGCGATTGCCGGGATCCAAAAAACGGCTGAAATCGATCCCCACCTGCTGCAGACATTGAATGGCCTCAGGCAGCAGGGCCCCCTTGGCCAGAGCAATCGTGATGGGTGGGCTGTCGGGACGGCCATCCAGCATTTTTTCAGCATCTACATCTACATCTGACCTTGATCTGATCTTGGGCCGGAAGTAATTGGTATGAACAAACACAAGAATCTCGGGATCCCCGCCTGCCGAGTGGACTCCTGGTAGAGACGGGTTAGAACGAGGGGCCTAGGGGGAAACATCAGCGAGAATGCCCAGAGACAGGCCGGCAGCAAGCGGGCTCTCCCAGAAAAGCAAGCCCCCTTGATTGTAGGGGATCGGAATCCCGGCAGCGATTCCCCAGCCTCTTGAAAGCCCCACCGGTTCTCCAGAATGCCTGGGATGTTGACATACTCCCCTGCCTAAAGGCAGGGGATTCTTGACGCTTCACAGACCGATGCCAGCAAGCTGGTCTTACTAGGACTCCGTCCCGCTGGCGCGAACAGTCTCCACCTCCGTTTTAGAGTCGGGCGCTCGCCTTGGCGGCGCGGAGCGCTTTGCCCCATCCCGACTTGCTCGATATTTTCAGAAGCCACCTCATCCCGGTCATGGACTGCTCCACAACCATCGCAGACCACCACCCGAGTGGCAAAGACCGCAACAGCGTTTCCAGCTTGCAAGCGCACTTGGTGTTTGTCACCCAATACAAACGCAGGATACTAAGGTTTGGACTTAATTGCGGCAGCATTTAAGAGCGTTGCCCAATCGATGGATTTTGGGATTTTAGAGTTTAACGGTGGAGCAGACCATGTTCATCTTTTGATTTTCTACCCACCTAAGTGGTCTTTTTCCAGATGGTTAACGCCCTCAAGGGAGTCTCCAGCCGCAGGTACGGGCAGGCTAAGTTTCCCAAGCCCTACGGCAAAACCGCCTTGTGGAGTCCTAGCTACTTTGCATCAGGTGTGGGTGGTGCTCCCCTGCAAGTCTTAGTTGCCTACATTCAAAACCAAGAAGAGCCGCCCTGTCGCGTCAGCGGGCCCTAGGCCTTAAGGGCGGGGTTTTAGACCCAGTTTTCTGATAAAAGACTGTTAACACAAACGCTCTCAGTGCAGAGCCATCGTCAGCAGCCCCTGCTGCCCCAGCAACACCTCCCGCAACAGGGTAACCAGGCCCACCCAAACCACAGGGGCCATGTCCACACCTCCCAGCGGCGGGATCAGGCGGCGGGTCGGGCGTAACAGAAACTCCGTCAGGCCGACCACTAGCGAGTAGGGCAACCGGGAAGTATCCAGTTGTGGATACCACGACAGAAAGATGCGCAGCACAAACAAGATGGTGTAAAGCGCCAGCAGCGGGCCAAGCACCCAGGCAGTGAATATCGGCAGCATAGATTTTGCAGCAACCAGGCTTTAGGGAATACTCTGGATCCATTCTGCTCTGGCTGGGAGCAACCTGTCGGGATCCCGAAGATGCTCTGGGGAATGCAGACGCTCGGCCCGAGTCAACCCACAACTTTTTTAGACTTTAACTGCGTTCCCGAATATTCCCGAAAATAGCCTTGCCGCAGGGCGGCAACCGTGAAGACTAGCGTCATAATAGTCGTATCTTGCTGGACTTCGGGCAGGGATCCCATGCAGGGAAAACTACAAGAGATCGATATCCGCAGCATCCTTCAGCTCATCGAGCTGGGCCAGCGCACCGGTGAGCTTTTCGTAGAGGCCAGCCCCTCTGCCTACTGGTTTGTCTTTTTCCTGAATGGACGAATCATCTACGCCTCTGAAGCAGAAGGGAACATCGCCCGCCTCAAAGACTACTTGCGCCGGTTCAAGGTGGAAGCTGCCCTTGAGGAAATTCAAATTCCCCACAAAGCTGCAGTCAACGCTCCCGAATACAACCGCCTCTGGTCTTTGCTGGAAAACCACAAGCTCAACCCCAACCAAGGCAAGCAAATCCTGCTGGGCATGGTGCGGGAAGTCCTCTTCGACCTGCTTAGCCTCCACCACGGCTCCTTCATTTTCGAGGCTGGATCCCCCCTGGCCCCCCAGTTGACCACCTTCCCCGTCACCCCCCTGCTCACCGAGATCGTAGCCCAAGTGCAGGAGTGGAAAAAACTGCACCCCTACATCCAAGCTCCCAACCAAGCTCCCACCATTCTCAACCCCATTCCTCTGCAGCAACACTTGCCGGCCCCCGTCTTCAAGGCCCTAAGCGAATGGTCGGATGGCAAAACCAGCATTCGCCAGATGAGCCGCTACTTGGGCCGAGATACCCTCACAGTGGCCAAGGCCATCTATCCCTACGTCCGCCAAGGGGTCATTCAACTGTCCGAGCCCGTCTTGATCGTGGAGCCCAAGCCCAGCCGTCCCCTCAAACCCAGCGATAAGCCCAGCCACATCCTTTGCATCGACGATTCTATGGCCATCCAAAAAACCGTAGAGTTCATCCTGCAAAACGAGGGCTACCAGGTCACCACCATCGGCAATCCTCTCAAAGCCTTGGGACAGGTGTTTCTCCTCAACCCAGATATGATCCTCTGTGATGTGGCCATGCCCAAATTGGATGGGTATGAGCTGTGCGCCATGTTGCGCAAGTCCAGCCAGTTTCGCGAAACCCCCATGATCATGCTGACCGGCAAGGATGGCTTCACCGATCGGATTAAGGCCCGCATGGCCGGAGCCAACGAGTTTTTGAGCAAACCCTTTGCGGAAAAGGAGTTGTTGACCATTGTTGAATCCTACGTAGGCCCTCCCCCCAAACGGGGCGGTGGCGAATAGGCGTTGGGGCAGCCAAAATGTTGGCACAGAGGACTGTGGGCGGGGTACTGGACAGAAGAGTGGCCTCACCGAAACAATAGGGGTAGCATGGCCGACTTGGAGCCATGGAGCCGGGTGAGGTTAGAAGGCGAAATCTCAGTCAAAGCAGCCCGACGGTTGCGCGGGAGTGCAAAAGGAGCAAGACGGCGATGAGCAAAGTGCTGGTGGTGGATGACAACCGTACCTACCTGGAGACCATTTCCAGCTTGCTTTCCGAGAACGGTTTGGAAGTCTCCACAGCAACAGACGGCGTAGAGGCGATGGAGCTCATTCGTCAGCAAAAGCCTGATGTGGTGGTGCTGGATATTGTCATGCCGCGCATGAACGGCTATGAGGTGTGCCGGGAAGTGAAGGGGGATGAGAGCACCAAGCACATTCGCATCGTCGTGTGTTCCACCAAAGACCAGACCTTTGATATCGAGTGGGCCAGGCGCAATCAGGCGGATGCCTATGTAACCAAGCCCTTCAAGCCCCAAGAGCTCCTGGCGACCATCAAACATCAATTGCGGGAGATGAATCGGAAATGAGTCGCGTTTTGGTGGTGGAAGACAGCCAATCCCAGCGGGAGATGATCAGCAAGCTGCTGCAGGAGAACGGCTTGGAGGTGACGGTGGTGGGGGATGGCGTGGAAGCCATCGAAGCCGTGAAGCAGAGCAAACCCGATCTGATCGTGCTGGATATTGTCATGCCGCGCATGAATGGGTATGAGGTGTGCCGCCTTCTGAAAGCCGATCCCCTCACCCAGAAAACCCCGATCGTCATGTGTTCCTCCAAGGGCGAAGAATTTGACCGCTACTGGGGGATCCGCCAGGGAGCGGATGCCTACATTGCCAAACCTTTCCAGCCCCAGGAGCTGGTGGGTACGATTAAACAATTGCTGAGAGGTTGAGAACCGCTTTTCTGCCTCGAGACTTCTGGGAAAGTTGGGGGGCTTTGTATTTTGGCAGGGGGCGTGGGCGGAGACGAACTCTCCACAAAGCTGTTACAGGCGGGGGCGCATCATGCTGGGGGATCTGGATTTATTGATGGGGGATGAAACCCAGGAACTGCGGGAGATGGAGGCTCCCGAAGGTGAGCTATTCCTAAAGTTCAAGATTGCCACCGGGGAGGAATTCGCGCTGCCAGCGGTATCGGTTGTGGAGGTGATGAGCATTGGCCCAGAGAAAATCACCCCCATGCCCAATGTCGCTCCGGTTTTGCTGGGCACGCTGAATTTGCGGGGCGAGATCGTCTGGGTTGCGGATCTGGGGCAGTTTTTGGGGATCAGCCCGCCCCTGAATATCGACCGAGCTGAGATCCCTGTGGTGGCCGTAATGGATCAACAGGATTTGCTGATGGGCTTGGCTGTGGATTTAATTGTGGGTATGGAGTGGCTGAAGACTGAACTGGTGCGGCCTGCCCTCACGGCTCCTGAGTCCATGGCTCCTTTTTTGCGAGGGGAATGGGTGGTGCCCGGAACGGGATCGCGCTTGCCCTTGCTGGATCAGTCGGCCATTCTGAGATCCCATCGTTGGGGTTGACAAGCGGCCCCCTGTGAGTTCGGCGAGAGGAAAGTGTATAGTTCCTATCAAAGATCCAAGCTGACTCCATTCACAATGGGGAAAGCTGGACTGATGCTATCCCCTGCTGATGCGTAAGGGTGAGATTGCATAGTGGCCAAACCTTGAGAGGGCGGCAGAAAAGTGCATTCTTGACCGAATGGGGGCAGAAGGAGAGATAGCCTGCATCTATTATTCTAAGAGGTTCTGAGGTGTTGGGGGCGTTCCGTTTGCATCTGTGTTGAAGCGTGAACAGAGGTAGCCAAGCAGTGAAGGGAGGATCCATGGTTCCGAGCGCGAACAGTCAGAGAGACTACACCGATGCGGTGGCCGCCTTTTGGCAGGGAGACTACGTCCAGGCGGTGCGGTTGTTCAACCAAGTGGCTGCTGCTCAACCGCAAGATACTGCTGTCAAGCTGCTGCTGGCTTCAGCACAAAAACAAGCTGGGCAGTTGTTGGAAGCTCGCCAAACCTACAACACCATTTTACAAACGGCCAGCGATCCCGATGAGCTGGAGTCGGCCCGGAAGGGTCTAGAGGAGCTGTTGCAAATGGCGCCGGAGCTGGCGGACATTTCCGATTCCCCAAGAGCGGACGAGTTTCGCCCTCAAGATGAGTTTGCACCTGGGTCGGATGCCTTTTCGGAAGAGGCTTTCCCTGCTGCCGATCCCTTCTTGCAGTTCGAGGGGATGGGGGAAGAAGAGTCGGATCCCTTCGCTCAAGATCCGTTTCCGCTGGAGGCGGACAGCCTTAGCGGCGATGGCGAAGTCTTCATGGGAGAAGAGAGATTTGGGGATCCCTTTGAGACCGGCCTGCAAATGCCGGGAGCTGATCCATTGGGTTCATCTTACCAGATGCCAACCCATTCTCGGGTAACACCACCGGCCACCTCGCGACGGGTAGGCTCGGAAGAGGGCGGGCCTCAAACCGATCCGGTGGTCGAAGATGACTTTGCCTTCCTCAACGAGTTCGATCGAGAGCATCTGGAAGCCCTAGAAGGCGACTCCGACTCCATTACGCAGTTGGCCGGCGATGCCGATTTTCCCGATGAGATGGGCTTCTCCCTGCCCGGTCTTGAGGAAGAGGAAGGGGGATCCCTGGAAGAAAGCCTGCCGACCGAATTGGCTGCCCCCATGAGTGAGCCGATCCCTGCCCCCGATGAAGATACTGCCAGTCCCGGCTCTGCCCTCTTCGAGCTTGACGAGCTAGACAGCCTGGATCGCGAACTTGCCGGCATGGATGGCGGTGAGCCGGTGGGTGCCTTCCGCCCAGATGAGGGGGCGACCGGGGGGATGAGCCCAATGGCGGAGACCGGTAGCGGAGCGGCCCAAGTTCTGCAGCCTCAACGTCTGCCCACGGCCTCACTCCCCATCCCCAGTGCAGGCGAACAAGGGGCAAGAACCTCTGCCGGGATCGCCAACCGACCGATTGCGGATCGGCAATTGGCCATAGCGCTTATCCAAGGAGCGGTGAGCTTGGCTGCCGGGCTGGCGATTGGCCTTGGGATCCCGGCCAACGGGGGAGCTCGCTTGATTGCCGGGGTGATCGGAGGTGGGGTGATCGGCACAGGAGCAGGGGTTATCCTTGGAGCCGGCAGTGCCAAACAAGTTCGCTCCACCGCCCAAGAGCTGGCCAGTCATTTTGCCGCCTTGGCTCAGGGGAATTATTCAGTACGAGCCACAGTCAACACCCACGATGAGCTGGGGCGCTTGGCCGACAGCTTTAACCAGATGGCGGCTGCCATCGAAGCCAACTTCACCGAACTGAACCAGCGGGCTGCCGAGCAAGGGCAAGCTAAGGAAGACCTACAGCGCCAGGTGATTCGCCTGCTGGACGACGTGGAAGGAGCTGCCCGTGGAGACCTGACCGTGCGGGCAGAGGTGACTGCCGACGTGCTAGGGGCTGTGGCCGACTCCTTTAACCTGACCATTCGCAGTCTGCGAGACATTGTCAGCCAGGTGAAGCGGGCTGCTGCCGCCGTGAACGATGCCGCCTTGCAGAACGAGGACTTTGCCCGCAGCCTCTCTGCCGATGCTTTGCGCCAGGCGGAGGAGATCTCCAACTCCCTCAACTCCATTCAGGAGATGACGGACTCCATTCAACAGGTGGCCAGCAACGCCCGCGAAGCGGCCAACGTGACCGCCCAGGCCACAGAAGCAGCCTCTCGAGGCGGAGAAGCTGTGGATCGCACGGTGAGTGGCATCCTGGAGATCCGCGAAACCGTGGCAGAAACCACCCGCAAAGTGAAGCGATTGGCGGAATCCTCGCAGGAAATTTCCAAAATCGTGGCTTTGATCTCTCAAATTGCCTCTCGCACCAACCTGCTTGCCCTGAACGCCAGTATCGAGGCGGCCCGAGCCGGGGAATCGGGACGGGGTTTTGCCATTGTGGCCGACGAAGTGCGACAACTGGCCGACCGAGCCGCCAAAGCCTCGAAGGAGATCGAGCAGATTGTGTTGCAGATTCAATCGGAAACCAGCAACGTGATGACGGCCATGGAAGAGGGCACCCAACTGGTGATCGAGGGGACGCGGCGGGCAGAGCAGGCCAAGAACAGCCTGGACGAGATCATCGAGGTCAGTCGCCGGATCGACGAGCTGGTGCGGGCGATCTCTCAGGCCACTGTGCAACAGACGGAAACCTCTCGCTCTGTGGCGCAGGTGATGCAATCGGTGGAGTTGACCGCCAACGAGACTTCTAAAGAGGCGCAGAAGGTGGCAACTTCGCTACAACAGTTGGTGAGCATTGCCCGTGAGCTGCAAACTTCTGTCGGTCGGTTCCGGGTTGGGGATGAATGAGCAAATTTGCTGTTTTGAGGGCATTCTAGGGGCAAGGATCCCCATGAAGGAGAAGTCCCCGCTCTTCAATGGCAGTGGGATCCCCCTGTTGCAACTGTTGGCCGGACTTTTCGCCCAGGCGAGCCTCACCCTGTCCGGTCTGTTATTACTGAATGAAAACTTGTGGGCTGTAGGAAGGGCCTCCTGCCATGAATGAAGAAGCACAGAAGCGGATCCTCAGTTATTTCATCGAAGAAGCCCGCGACCACTTGGCAACGATTGAACAAGTGCTCCTCAGCCTGCGGGACAGCATGAGCGATCCCGAGCTGATCAACGAGCTGTTCCGAGCTGCTCACTCCATCAAGGGGGGAGCTGCCATGCTGGGTCTCACCAGTATCCAACGGACGGCCCACCGCATGGAAGATTTTTTTAATATCTTTCGCTCTCGCCCAGGCGGAGTGCCCGTCGATCAGCACCTGGAAACCCTGCTGCTGCGGGCCTTTGATGGGCTTTCGATGTTGTTGGAGGAGCTGCAGAGCCCCCGCGGCCTCACCCAGGAAGTCAGCAACACCACCCTGGCGGAATTGGAGCCGGTTTTTCAAGAGACCGAAAGGCACATTCAAAATCTTCTCGGCGAGGGCCCTGTCTCAGCTCCCGTCTCGCCGCCGGCGGTTCGCACCCTGCAGCAGGACATGGCGGAGGTGGTGCCGCAGCAGTTGCGCCAGATGCTGGAGCTGTTTAAACAACGGGATCAGGCAGATGTCCGAGAGCGTTTGGTGGCGGCGAACGCCGTTCTCAAGGAGATCGGGCAAGTCCATCATCTGGCGGGCTGGCAACAGTTGACGGAAACCTTCGAGCAAGCCCTGGGCAACCCCGATGCCGACCTGCGAACTTTGGCTTTGGTTGCCTTGCGGGATTTGAAGCAAGGGCAGCAGCTTATCTTGGCCGGCAAGCCTGAGCAGGTTGCCCCTTCTTCAGAATTGCAACAATTGGCTCGCCCTGCCGCCCCTCCTGCCCCGCCGGATCCCCTTGAGGTGGTGGTGCATCAGCAGATCCCGGCCTTGTTGCGCCAGATGTTGGAACTCTTCAAACGTCCCGACGACCCAGCCACTCGACCGGCCCTGCAAGCGTTGGCGCAATCTTTGCAGGATTTGGGGCAATCCTCGGCTCTGGAACTGGGGGGCTGGACAGATTTGACCCGCTTGATCGGCGAGATTTTGGCGGATCCCGGCCAGGATTTGCGACAACTGGCCCTGCCGGTGCTGCGAGATCTGAAGCAAGCGCACCAAGCTCTGGCCGGCGGAGCGGCAAACACCATCCGACCCTCGGCTGAGTTGCTGGCTTTCCGCCCTGTTCCGGCAGCCCCTGAAGAGCCAGAAGTCCCTGAGCCCTTCGACCTTGGCCTTGCTTGGGGGTCTGAGGCAGAGCCGTCATTCCCAGAACCTGGGGGTGCCCCAGAGGATTGGGCTGCGGCTGCTGGGATCCCTGCGGAGGAAGGCGCTACCCCCGATCTGAGCTGGGAAGCGGTAACCCTCGCTGAGACATCCTTTCAAGAGGATGAGCCCGGAGCTGCCCTGTCGCCGGAGCAGGAGAGCGCAGAGGCAAGCGGAGATCTGGCGGCGGAACAGCTCTCATCCCTATGGGAAGTGGGCACTGCTGAGGACTCCGTCCCGCTGGCGGGAACAGATTCAGAGCACCGATCTGCTCCCGCGGAAGAGGGGGATCTGGATCTGAGTTGGCCAGGGATCCGAGCCGAAGCGGCTTGGGAGGAAGACTGGAGGACAGCTGCCGTGCCGGCAGAAAGCCCAGAAGAGGACGGGCAGGGAGCTGACTTGGCCTCTGTTGCGGACGACTTCGGTCGCGTTAGCGGAGCGGAGCTCTATGCCACTCCCTTGGATCTGGAGGAAGAAGCCACCTCAGCCTTTGACGAGCTGTTTGCCAACGCAGAAGCGCTATCCGATATCGAAGAGTTCCCAACGGAGCTGATCCCCTCCTCTCCTGAGCCCCTCTTGCAGACCTTTGAGGATCTGAGCCCAAGGTTGGATGAGGAGAGAGCTGAGGCCGATCTGGCGGAGCTGTTTGCCGAAGTGGTGGGTGAAGGGGCAGAGGGGTTTGTCTCTGCTGAGCCTGCCTGGGATGCTGAACAGGAGCCGACTGCCCAGAGCGTTGCTGCGGAAATGGGCGAGGGATCCGGCTTTGTCCCAGACGAAGCCGCAAGTGCCGGGGTAGAGGCCCTATTTGAGCTGGAGGAACTTCCCGTAGAGAGTGCTTTCCGGCAGGAAGGGTCTCAGCTTCCGGACTTGGAGGCCGTTCCCGCTGGTGAGCTGGAGGCCGATCCTTGGGCGGCTGAACCGTCCCCACCCCTTCAGGAAGCCCTTGAGGACGGGGAAATCGCAGCAGACCTTTGGGCTGAATTTCCCGCAGATATCCAGCCGGAGGATTTTTCCATCCCAGCAGATTATCTGGCAGAGTCGGGATCCGACGAGGTGGGATCCTTAGAGTCCGCCGACTCTGCTGCCTTTGATACTGCCGAAGACAGCCTGGAGAGCTTTTTTTCCACCCCTGCGGCAGAAGCCGATCCGGCTTGGTCGATGCCGGAAGCAAGTGAACCTTCCGTATTTTTGGATCCCTCTTTTGGCCCATCCCTGGACATCGCTGAGGCTGATGCTGCCGAAGCTGAGCAACTGGGGGATCTCTTTATCGGCGAACCCTTCCCCACGTCGCCCGACATGGCCAACGAGCCGAGGGAATCGCCAATTCCAGACTTCGGAGCCGAGCTGAGCCTAGGGGATCTCTTCGCCGGCGAGACCCTCGAGGAGGCGTCCGATGGGGACTCCATCCCCCTGACCCAATCAGCAGCTGGGGACACAGCAGAAGCCCAGGAGTGGGCGCTTCTGGAGGACCTGTTCCCGGTCCAGGAGGAGTCTTTCGCAGACCTGCAACCCACGGCTGAGGAGGCAGTCGCCCCTTCCCCCGAGCTCTCCTTCGACCGTCTCGATGCCCTATTCACCCAGGAATCCGACCCAGAAGAACTGAGCCTGGGGGCCAGGGGATCCCTCTCGGCCATGGATAGCGACAGCCAGGTGGATCTGGATGAGTTGAGCCAGTTCTTTGCAGAAGGGGAAGCGCCCCAAGAAGAACCCCCCTTGGATCTTGCCACCTTCCTGGAGGACACAGAAGCTTTGCAAGCGAGCAGCCTGGCGGAAGTGCCCGTGTCTGAGCCAGAGCCGCCGGTTGCCGCACTGGAGGAAGGAAATGCCCTCCAGCCTGCGGAGGACGATCTGGAAAGCCAGTTGGCCAGCCTGTTTGCAGAGGATGAATCCTTAGCCGTTCCTGTTGGCGAGGCCGAGACCCCAGAGGAAGAGGCGCTGGAAGCTGCTCCGGCTCCCCGTTTGGACGATTTGGCCGCCCTCTTCGACGCTGCCGAGCCGGCGGTAACCCCTGAGCTAGAAAAGGCTATCGCCCCCCTTGTGGGATCCCCTGCAGCCGCGAGCGGCGAGGCTGCTGACGACTTTGCAGCCCAGCTGGAATCGCTCCTGGGCGATCTCGAGGTTCCTGCCCAAGCACCTGCCGCTGCTCCTACACCTTCACCATCTGTTGCTGCTCCCGCTCCGGCGGCAACTGGGCCGACTTCACGGCGAACTGCTGCCCTCAGCAACCCTGTGATGCGGGTGGAGGTGCGCCACCTCGACTCCATCAACAACCTGGTGGGAGAGTTGGTGGTCATCCGCAACAGCATGGAGCAAAACCAAACCCGTCTGCGCCAGTTTCTGGATGGCCTGTTGGGCCGTGTGCAACAGCTAGGGGATCTGGGCCAGCGCATGCGGGATCAGTATGACCGCTCCTTGCTGGAATCGGCTTTGTTCTCCAGCCGCAGCAGCTCAGCCTATGGCGGCACGGTAACGGTGGGCTTCGGTCGAAATGGGGAGGGATCCAGCCGAGGAAGGCGGAGCCATTCCTCCGGCCAAGAGTTCGACAAGCTGGAGATGGACCAGTTTACGGCCTTCCACGCTCTGGCCCAGGAGATCATTGAGCTCATCGTGCGGGTGCGCGAGTCCTCCTCCGACATCGAGTTTGCCGTGGATGAGGCCGAGCAGATCACCCGCCAATTCCGGCAGGTAACCACCCAACTGCAAGAGGGCCTGAACCGGGCGCGCATGGTGCCCTTCTCGCAAGTTGCCGATCGGTTGCCCCGCGCCATTCGGGATCTCTCCATCAAAACGGGCAAGCAGGCCAGCCTGGTGGTGGAAGGCCGTGACACGCTCATCGACAAGGCCATCCTGGAGGAGCTCTATGACCCCATGACCCACTTGGTGAACAACGCCCTGGTACACGGGATCGAGACCCCTGAGGAGCGGCGGCGGGCGGGCAAGCCCCCTGAGGGCAAGATCACCGTCAAGGCCTTCTATCAGGGCAACCAAACCATCATCATCGTCTCGGACGATGGCGCCGGGATCCCGGTGGAGAAGGTCAAGGCCAAGGCCCAAAGGCTGGGGCTGCTGTCGGAGCAAGCCGACGAAGACGAAGTGTTCAACGTTCTCTTCCACCCTGGCTTCAGCGTTCGCGAGGCCAGCGAGGTGGACGATCTGGCCGGGCGGGGGGTTGGCTTGGATGTGGTGCGCCGCAACATCACCGATCTGCGCGGCAGTATCCAAGTGGATTCTGTGCGGGGCAAAGGAACCACCTTCACCATCCGTCTCCCCCTCACCCTGAGCATCTCCAAGGCCATGGTGTGTGTCAGCGACAAAGCCCTGATCGCCTTCCCCCTGGATGGCGTGGAGGAGATGCTGGATGTTCCTGCCGACGAAGTTCAGCCGGATGAGCAGGGGCGGCCCTCAATTCTCTGGCGGGATCAGCGCCTTCCCTTCCAGCCCCTCTCGAATCTGCTGGCCTACAGCCGCAGCCACAGCCGCAGCCGTTCTGAGGTGTACAGCATCACTCAGGATGAGGGCATCATTCCCATTGTCATCCTGCAAAGTGCCGGTCAGTATGTTGCTCTGCAGGTGGACAGCTTTGTGGAAGAGCAGGAAATCGTGATCAAGCAACTGCGCGGGCCTGTGCCCAAGCCGCCGGGCATTTCTGGGGCAACGGTGTTGGGGAACGGGCGGGTGCTGCCGATTGCCGACATCATCGAGCTGGTGGACATAGCCCACGGTCGCCGTCGGGATCTCAACCGCTTCTGGCTGGATCACCGGGATGAGGAGCCAACCCCAGAAGAGGTGCGCCAGACCACCGTGTTGATCGTGGACGACTCGATCACCGTTCGGGAGCTGCTCTCGATGTCTTTCCAGAAGGTGGGCTACCGGGTGGAACAGGCGCGGGATGGCCAGGATGCCTGGGAAAAGCTGCGCGGCGGCCTGCCCTGCGACCTCATCTTCTGCGACATCGAGATGCCGCGGATGGACGGCCTAGAACTGCTCACCCGCCTGCGGGAAGACAGCAACTTCAAGCATCTTCCGGTTGCCATGCTCACCTCGCGGGGGGCAGAACGGCACCGGCAAACAGCACGGGAGCTGGGAGCAACTGCCTACTTCACCAAGCCCTATCTGGAAGAGGAGCTGCTCAGCGCTGCTGCCCGCATGTTGAGGGGGGAACAGTTGTTGGCGCCCAACCCAACTTCCTAATCGCGACAGCGGTGCGGTTCCCGTTCAGTGTGGCGCAGCAACATAGGGTGCTGTAGGCATGGCACTGATACATTTACGCTGAACACTGCTGAACATCACTGTTCAACTATGCAGCGATAGCATTCTGTTTGTTTCCAAACAGAATGGCGGTATCCCGCAAAGCTTTGAGTAGAATACCCAAAGCGCAGTTTCCGTGTCGTCCTACTACCAATTTTCTGCTTTGCTCTGGCTACCATGTTGGCAGACTCGAAAGTAAACAGAAAGATCAACTGGTAGTAATCCGTACTGAACATATTATACATTATTTTCAGTATAGTTGAGCTTATCATTGACTAGAGTCATGCTCTCCCATCAGCGGGTGCCGAACAGGCGATCCCCTGCATCTCCCAGGCCGGGGAGGATGTAGCCGTGCTCGTCTAGGCCATCGTCTACAGCAGCGGTATAGATTGGCACATCTGGGTTCTGTTCGTGGAAATACCGGATCCCTTCTGGGGCGGCCACCAGGCAGATGAAGCGGATCGACTGGGGTCGGGTTTGGCGTAGGCGCGCTACAGCCGCTGCTGCCGAATGGCCGGTGGCCAACATTGGATCCACCACCAGCACCTCACAATCCTCGATATCGGTGGGCACCTTGAAGTAGTACTCGATGGGGATCAGGGTATGGGGATCCCGATATAGGCCGATATGCCCCACCCGTGCTGATGGGATCAGCTCCAGCATGCCGTCGAGGAGCCCTTGGCCGGCCCGCAGGATGGAGACAAGCACCAACTTTTTCTCTGCCGCCAACATCGGCGCCAACATTGGGGCCATCGGGGTTTGAATGGGCTGTAGCTTGAGGGGCAGATCGCGGGTCACCTCGTAGGCCATCAAGAGGCTGATCTCCCGCATCAGCGCTCGGAAGTCGGCGGTTGTAGTTTCAACACGGCGCATGAGGCTGAGCTTGTGCTGCACCAGAGGGTGATCGATGGTAATCACCTGGGCCACCATGCTGTGCTCCTGAGATAATCGGGATCCCGTGATGGATGCCAGAATAGCAGAAGCGCTTGCCCCCCCGGTGGGCCGAAGGCTCTATCTGCTTGCTGTTGTCAAGGGGAGTAATCCGTGCAGATCCGCTTTGCTGTGGTGAGCGATCCCCACGTCGCCCTCCCTTCCACCCTTTGGGATCACCCCAGCCGATTTCACCTGGTAGAGGTGAGCATCCCGGCTCTGGAACAGGTTTTGCAGCATCTGGTGCAGTTGCCTCTGGATTTTCTGCTGTTGCCGGGGGATCTGACCCAGCATGGGGAGCCGGAAAACCATGCATGGCTGGCAGAGCGGCTGGCTCGACTGCCCTTTCCGGCTTTTGTGGTGCCCGGCAACCACGATGTGCCCCAGCCCGAGGCCAGCGGGCGCTCTATTGGTTTGGCGGATTTTCCCCGCTACTACCGAGCTTTTGGCTACGAGGATGGGCAGTCTTTGGATTACAGCCGGGTTCTGCGGCCAGGGATCCGTTTGATCGGCCTCAATTCCAACCATTTTGATGCTCAGGGTCAATTGGTGGGGTGTCTAACCCCAGAACAACTGACCTGGCTGGAGAAAGAATTGGCGGCAGCCGAGGAAGAGCTGGTGCTGCTGATGGTGCACCATAATGTGGTCGAGCATCTGCGCGGCCAGTCTCTCCATCCCTGGGGGCGTCGCTACATGCTGGAGAATGCCTCTCAGTTGCGGCGGCTGCTGCAAGCTTATGGGGTGCAACTGGTGTTCACCGGACATCTGCACATCCAGCACATCGCCCGACGAGGGGGGGTTTACGACATTACCACCGGCTCTTTGGTCAGCTTTCCCCACCCCTACCGCCTTGTCGAGATCCGGTCGGATCGAGAGACCGGGATCCAAGTCCATATCCAAAGCTACCGGGTGGGATCCCTGCCGGATTGGCCCGATTTGCAGGCGTTCTCGCGAGAATGGATGGCCCAGCGCAGTGAACCAGCGGTGGTTAAGTTTTTAACCTCCGCACCGCTGAATTTGCCTTTGGAACAGGCACAAGCCTTGGCCCCACAATTGCGCTACTTTTGGGCAGCGGTGGCTGCCGGGGATCCAGACCTCACTTTCCCAGACTTTCCCCAGCCAGCAGGCCGATTTCTGGAGCGTTTCAGCCGTTGTTTTCGCTGCCCGCCTGATAACCAGGCCCAGTTTCGTTTGATTTCGATTTTCTCTTTTCCAGTTTCTAAGGATCCCCCCCAAGGGGGAACCCTCAACTTGAGTTCAAGGGAAAACGCCAGATCTCAAGCTGTTTCCAATTTCTAGGGATCCCCCCGAAGGGGGAACGAAGATTTGAACAGGGCTGTGGCGGAGGTTTTTGGCCGTTTCCAATTTCTAGGGATCCCCCCGAAGGGGGAACCTGACTTTCGTTGATAGGGATGAATACCTCCTAAACTGGTTTCCAATTTCTAGGGATCCCCCCGAAGGGGGAACTACCCGGGACCAGATCATCAAGTATGCTGCAGCGTGTTTCCAATTTCTAGGGATCCCCCCGAAGGGGGAACGTTGACATTTCAATCTCTTATGTATACATAGGTACCGCTTGTTTCCAATTTCTAGGGATCCCCCCGAAGGGGGAACCCATCTGCTCAACTGAGTGGGAGTTGCGCTTTAACTCCTAGTTTCCAATTTCTAGGGATCCCCCCGAAGGGGGAACTTCCACAAAAACTTCCTCGTTCTCGAGGAGAGCAACGGTGTTTCCAATTTCTAGGGATCCCCCCGAAGGGGGAACTGCCGGGAACGATGGGCACTACATTATCGCGATCCCACATAGGGGTCGCTGGGTGGTTTCCAATTTCTAGGGATCCCCCCGAAGGGGGAACCCAACACAACGAGTGGTGCAACCCAGGTATGTTGGTTGCGGGTTTCCAATTTCTAGGGATCCCCCCGAAGGGGGAACATATAGTATGCAATTTTGTTAGCTTCTGGAATATATGTTTCCAATTTCTAGGGATCCCCCCGAAGGGGGAACCAGACCCATCTTGGTGCGGCGCACGCTTAATGATTATAGAGTTTCCAATTTCTAGGGATCCCCCCGAAGGGGGAACAATCACTTCGCCTGGCCGAAGCCCACGACCAGGGAAGTTTCCAATTTCTAGGGATCCCCCCGAAGGGGGAACAAACTTTTCTATCGACGACCTCAATGAGTCTTCTTGTTTCCAATTTCTAGGGATCCCCCCGAAGGGGGAACTAGCACCATCATCTGCCGTTATGCCTATAACTTCGGTAGTTTCCAATTTCTAGGGATCCCCCCGAAGGGGGAACTTTAAACTTGTTAACAAGTCACGTATTAGAGTACAAAACTGTTTCCAATTTCTAGGGATCCCCCCGAAGGGGGAACTACCACTCTGTAATCGAATTGGAGGATTTGCAGGGCTGTTTCCAATTTCTAGGGATCCCCCCGAAGGGGGAACAAATCCCCAAACTCTCGGGGTGTTGGTCTTCCGAGATGTTTCCAATTTCTAGGGATCCCCCCGAAGGGGGAACACTCCCAGATGGTGCCCTTGGTACCGAAGGGAGTTGTAACTGTTTCCAATTTCTAGGGATCCCCCCGAAGGGGGAACCCGATTGCAGACTGACTGGTGCGACAATAACAACCCGCATGTTTCCAATTTCTAGGGATCCCCCCGAAGGGGGAACTAAACAACTTCTTTTGTTTGTTAAGTATGCACTATATGTGTACGTTTCCAATTTCTAGGGATCCCCCCGAAGGGGGAACTTCATACCTGGGTGCTGGTGGGGGAGGTTAGTCTTCTCTCGTTTCCAATTTCTAGGGATCCCCCCGAAGGGGGAACCGCCTTATCTGGACGCCGGACGAACTTGCCTACATGGCTGTTTCCAATTTCTAGGGATCCCCCCGAAGGGGGAACTTAATTATTTTGTCGGCAATGGTCTTACGGGTCCGCCGTGTTTCCAATTTCTAGGGATCCCCCCGAAGGGGGAACATCAACATGTAGAACCCCGGGAAACAAGAATCCTAGTTGTTTCCAATTTCTAGGGATCCCCCCGAAGGGGGAACTTCCCTGCCTAAGGAGGTTGCTATGGCTATCATGATCGTTTCCAATTTCTAGGGATCCCCCCGAAGGGGGAACCTGAGTAGATAAAGTAAGCACAGTTCCTCCCTACAAAGTTTCCAATTTCTAGGGATCCCCCCGAAGGGGGAACAGACAACTCCCGCAATCCGAACGGTTTCCCCAGGTGGATGTTTCCAATTTCTAGGGATCCCCCCGAAGGGGGAACTTTAAGGGTGTTAAGGACATAGTTTGCACAATTTACAGTTTCCAATTTCTAGGGATCCCCCCGAAGGGGGAACAGGCAGAGTATACAGGCGTCTCTGCCTAAAAATAAAATGTTTCCAATTTCTAGGGATCCCCCCGAAGGGGGAACTTGGCGACTGGGTTGATTACGGTACTTTCTTTTGCCAGGTTTCCAATTTCTAGGGATCCCCCCGAAGGGGGAACACTTGGGATTAGACTAGTTAAGCTGCTGTAGCTGTTGAGTTTCCAATTTCTAGGGATCCCCCCGAAGGGGGAACTCCACCCCTATTAAAGCCAAGCAGGGCAAGGGATGCAAGACCCGTTTGCGAGGGATCCGGAAAAAAGGGGGCAAAAAGAGTTTCGGCGAGGGGGTTTTGGGGCCGGAAAGCCTTGTGGCACAAGGCGTCGAGGGATCCGACGAAAGAATGGGCTTTTCCGAGATTTTGAGGGACGCTCGCAGAGGCGTTGATACCGTTTTGGTGTTCTTTTGGAAACATCGGGATCCCTGAGGTTTGGCTAGGCTATCTGTTGGCAGGTGGCAAGCTCTCGCTAGGGTTGTTCGATATGGGAGCGGGGCTCCAGGTGGATGAGGATCCGCGCCGGCCCGTAGCGCCCTTGCACGAGGTGTTCGACTTCCTCGGTAAGGTGGTGGGCGGACTCAATGTCCTGTGGCTCCACCACCAGGTGCATCTCGATAAAGACCATTTCCCCTGGAATCCCGCGGGAAGTGATGTCATGGCAGTCGAGCACGCCTGGCACGCTCAGGATCAGATCCCGCAGGGCCTCGGCAGGGATCGCCACCCGGTCGGTGAGGTAGGGAAGATTCTCCTGCAGCACTTCCCAGCCGCTTCGGAGCACCAGCAGCGCCACCGGCAAAGCCAGGGCTTGATCCAACCAAGGGATCCCCCAATAATGCATGCCGGCCAACCCCAGCAACACCGTCAGCGTTACCCCAACGTCGCTGAGGGTATGGCGAGCATCGGCCAACAGCAGCGAGCTGGATAGCGCTTTGCCCCAGCGGTGCTCGTAGAGGGTGACAAAGACATTAATGCCCAGCACGCCCACCATCATCCCCAAGGTTAGCTCGTCAATCTGCAGGTGGGGCTGGGGCTCCCAAAACCGCTCCACGGCTGTGCGCAGGATCTCCAGGCTGGCCATCCCCAAAAAGGCGGCGATCCCCAGCGCTCCAATGGCTTCAAACTTGCGATGGCCGTAGGGATGGTCGGCATCGGGCTCTGGCGAAGAAAAGCGCACGGCCACCAAGCCCAAAATGTTGCTGGCGCTGTCGGTGGAGCTGTGCAGGGCATCGGCAATGAGGCTCAGGGATCCCGTCGTCAGCCCCAGGATTAACTTGATCAGAAACACCAGGACATTTAGCCCTAGCGTGACGTACAGCACCCTCTGCACTTGGCGCTGACGGCGGCTGGCTATGGCAGCAGAATCCAGAAAGCTCACTGCAGCTCGGGCGGGGATCCACAGATATCCTGCTTTATTCTGTCACCGACCTCAATAGGGGTAAGGGAGGGTACCCTAAAAGCAAGCTGCTAAGGCTTAGTCAAGTGGCCGCCGATTGGGGAGCGAACTCTGAGTATGCACGTTGCTGTGGTAGGCGCTGGCTATGTGGGCCTGGTAACAGGGGCTTGCCTGGCTCACCTAGGAAATAGCGTTATCTGTGTGGACAACAACTCCGCCAAGATTGAAGGGCTGCAGCGGGGTCGCCTGCCCATCTACGAGCCCGGCCTAGAGGAGCTGGTGCGGGAGGAAACTGGGGCAGGTCGGCTGCACTTTACCACCGATCTGGGCCTTGGGATCCGGGCCAGCGAGGTGGTGTTTATTGCCGTGGGCACCCCCGCTCTGCCCAGCGGGGAGCCGGATCTGCGCTATGTGGAAGCGGTGGCGCGGGAAATTGGCCAGCACCTGGACGAGCGCTACCGAGTCATTGTCAACAAATCCACCGTGCCCATTGGCTCCGGCGACTGGGTGCGCATGCTCATTTTGGACGGGGCCGCCGAAGCCGCCAAGCAGCGGCTGAGCAGCCGAGAAGTGGGGAGAGATCCAGAGGCCAGATCCCTGACCTTGGAGCTCTCGCCTTGGACGCCGCAGTTTGACGTGGTGAGCAACCCCGAGTTCCTACGGGAGGGCAGTGCCATCCAAGATACCTTCTACCCGGATCGCATTGTGATTGGCTCCAACAGCCCCCGCGCCATTGAAATCATGCGGCAGCTGTATGAACCCATCCTCAACCGCCAGCAGGGCCTGCAAGGGGATCCCGTGCCTTTGCTGGTGACCGACCTGGCTTCTGCCGAAATGATCAAGTATGCCGCCAACGCCTTCCTGGCCACCAAGATTAGCTTCATCAACGAAATGGCCAACATCTGCGAGCGCACCGGCGCCGACATCACCCAGGTGGCGGAAGGGATCGGCCTAGATAGGCGCATTGGCCGCGCCTTTCTCAACGCTGGCATAGGGTGGGGCGGAAGCTGCTTCCCCAAAGATCTGGCGGCTCTTATCCAAACCGCTGCTGACTATGGCTATGAGGCCAAGCTGTTGCAGGCCACGGTGGAGGTTAACCGAGAACAGCGGCAACGTTTGGTGGAAAAGCTGCAGCAAGCCCTCAAGGTGCTCAAGGGAAAAACCATTGGCCTACTGGGTCTGACGTTTAAACCCCACACCGACGACCTGCGGGATGCCCCTTCCCTGACCTTAATCGAGCAGCTCCACCGCCTTGGGGCAAAGGTGAAGGCGTATGATCCCGTTGTGTCCGCTTCAGGGATGCGGGAGGGGCTAGCCCATGTGGTGGTGGAAACGGATGTGTTCCGGCTGGCCCAGGACTGCGATGCCCTGGTGTTGGTGACGGAGTGGCCGGAGTTTTTGTCGCTGGATTACCGACGAATTGCAGAGCTGATGCGGCGGCCCTTGCTCATCGATGGCCGTAACTGTCTGGATCGGGAGGCGGTGCGGCAGGCGGGCATAACCCTCATTGGAGTGGGCTGGTAGGTGCTGGGGAAATCAGGGGAAATCATGAAGATCCTGGTTACGGGTGGCCTGGGATTTATCGGATCCCACTTGGTAACCCGCCTTCTGCAAGAAGGCCACTGGGTCATTTGTCTGGATAACGGCTCCACAGGCCGGCAGCTGAATGTCCAAGCTCATCTAGACAACCCAGCCTTTCAGTTTATTTGGCACGACGTTGCCGAGCCCCTGCCGCCCGCTTTGGCAGAGGCCGGGATCCAGCAGATCTACCACCTGGCCTGCCCCGCTTCTCCCCCCCACTACCAAGCGGATCCCATCCGCACCATCCGCACCAGCCTCTGGGGCACCTATCACCTGCTGCAACTGGCCCAGAAAACGGGAGCGAGGTTCCTGCTGGCCTCGACTTCAGAAGTGTACGGGGATCCCCAAGTGCATCCCCAACCGGAAGACTACTGGGGCCACGTCAACCCCATCGGCCCGCGGGCCTGCTACGACGAATCCAAGCGCTTGGCGGAAACCCTCACCTTCGACTGGCAGCGGCAATACCGAACGGAGATCCGGGTGGCCCGCATCTTCAACACCTACGGCCCCGCCATGCGGGAGGACGATGGCCGCGTGGTGAGCAACTTTATCGTCCAGGCCCTGCGCGGGGATCCCCTGACGGTCTATGGGGATGGATCCCAGACCCGCAGCTTTTGCTACATCTCCGACTTGGTAGAGGGCTTGATCCGGCTGATGAACAGCCCCTACCCCGGACCCTTTAACTTGGGCAACCCAGAGGAGTTCACGATCCTGGAGCTGGCCCAGCAGGTGCTCGCCCTCACCGGCAGCCCTTCTCCCATCGTTTACCGGCCTCTGCCGACGGACGATCCCAGACAACGGCAGCCGGATATTGGCAAAGCCCGCGCCCTCTTGGGTTGGGAGCCTCGGATCCCGCTGCAAGTTGGGCTGCAACAGACCATCCCTTACTTTCGTCAGCGGCTGGGGCTGGACTAATCATCAGGTGCTCCCGACAACCCCAACCCGTTTGAGAACCATTTTCGCCTCAGCTCGATTGACCTGGGTGAATGGCTGCCAGCGGCTCCAGTTGGCGGGCTTGCTGTTGTAGCCGACTCACCAACTGCCGACATACCACTTCGCACAGCTCAAAGCACATGGGATCCGCAATTTGGTAATAAACACTCACCCCCTTGGGCTGACGGCTGACGATCCCTGCCTGCGCCAAGATTTTCAGGTGCTTGGAAACATTGGCCTGGCCCATGCCGGTGGCTTCCAGAATCTGGGTTACATTCTTCGGCCCAGAGCGCAACTGACACAGGATCTGCAGGCGGCTGGGTTCCGCCAAAACCTTGAAGTACTCTGCCACGCTGTCGAGAACCTGCGGCGTCAGGATCGTGCGACACTCATTCACATCCGCTCTGCTCACCGGCTTTCTCCCATCAACAAACCTGCTTGCGCCGTCCATGCAACTTGATTTTAACACTAGATAGTTATATAGTGTTCCTAGAAAGTCCAAGTTCACGTCGGGCTTTCGATACCAGACAGGAGGGCACTATGCTATTTCGCCAACTGTTCGACGCAGAAACAAGCACCTACACCTATTTAATCGCGGATCCGGCAACCCGCGAGGCCGCGCTGGTGGATCCGGTACTGGAGCAGGTGGAGCGGGATTTGAAGCTGATTCGGGAATTGGGTCTAACCTTGAAGTACTGCCTGGAAACCCACGTTCACGCGGATCACATCACGGGAACCGGGAAGCTGCGGGAACTGACCGGTTGCCAAGGGGTGGTGCCAGTACAGGCCAAGGCTCAATGTGCAGATCGTTTCATCGGTCATGGGGAAACGCTGCAAGTGGGATCCGTCGTCATTGAAGCCATCGCTACCCTGGGCCACACCGACAGCCACATGACCTACCGCGTGAATGGGGATCGCGTCCTTACCGGAGATGCCCTGCTGATCCGCGGCTGTGGGCGCACGGATTTCCAAAGCGGGGATCCCGGCCTGATGTACGACCATGTTACCCAGCACTTGTTTACGCTGCCCGATGAGACGCTGGTCTATCCTGGCCACGACTATCGCGGGCACACCGTCTCCACCATTGGCGAGGAGAAGCGCTGGAACCCGCGCTTTGTGGATCCGGAAACGGGCAACCTGCGTTCCCGTGAGAGCTTCATTGCCCTGATGAACAGCCTCAACCTGCCCCAGCCGAAGAAGATCCAGGAAGCGGTGCCGGCCAACGAGCAGTGCGGCCAAGTGGCAGCAGCGGTTTAATTCCTTCTGGGCAGCGAGGTGCAGGGTAAGCCCCCGCCGGCTGGGGAGCCCATGTGAAACTCCGATGGTGAGGGCCCGCTGCTCTGGGTAACCTTCTCTCAATTGGCTTGCCAGAAATGGAGAGTTTGAGCGTGGATAAATGGAGAGTTTGAGCGTGGATCGAGAAAGTCTCTATGAGAGCGATTTCTACGCTTGGATCCAGCAACAAGCTCAATTTCTGCGGGATCGGGCCTGGGAGAAGCTGGATCTGCCCAATTTAGTCGAGGAGATTGAATCGTTGGGCAGACAACAGCGGCAGGAACTGCGAAACCGACTTGCAGTTTTGGTTGGGCATCTCCTCAAGTGGGAGTACCAGCCAGAGGGGAGATCCGCAAGCTGGCTCCTCACCCTCCAGCTGCAGCGGCAGGAAGTTCTGGAGCTTCTTGAAGAAAGCCCAAGTCTCAAGCCCTATTTGCCAGAGGCCATCTCCAAGTCTTACTTGGGGGCGCTGAAGCTGGCCCTGGAGGAGACCAAGCTGCCCAGAAAGATTTTCCCCAAAACCTGCCCTTATTCCTCAGAGCAAATCCTGGATAGCCGGTTTTACCCCGGTGAGCCCAGTCATTTGCTTGAGGAGGGGGATTAATCCCAAAAATCGCTGCATTTTGCATTTTAGACAACGCTAGAAGCAAGGAGACAACCATGACCGTAACCCAACAAAACCCTATCCCTTCCGCTTCGCAAGAACGGGATCCCCGTCTCAAGGAGATCGATGCCCTGACCTTAAAACAGTGGCTGGATCAGGGGCGAGTCCAGCTCATTGATGTGCGGGAGCCGGGAGAATATGCCGATGAGCGGATCCCGGGGGCCATCAACATGCCCCTATCTACCTTTGACCCGGCCAAAGTGCCTGCTTCCACGCCAGAGAAGCCGGTGGTGTTGCAGTGCCGCATGGGCAGCCGCTCCATTCGGGCCAGTTGCCAGTTGCTAGACCGCGGTTGGCCGGAGGTCATTAGCCTTAAGGGCGGGATCGAGGCTTGGAAAGCGGCCAAGCTGCCCGTTACCCGCACCCAAAATGCGCCCATCTCCATCATGCGGCAGGTGCAGATTGCGGCGGGATCCCTGGTGCTCACCGGAACCCTTCTGGGGGCCTTTGTCAACCCCTGGTGGCTGCTGCTGAGTGGCTTCGTGGGCGCCGGGCTGGTGTTTGCCGGGATCACCAACACCTGTGGCATGGCTCTGTTGCTGGCTCGCATGCCCTGGAACCGAGGTCAGGCGCTATGAGTGGGATCCCTTCTACTTCCTCTGGGGGGCAAGGGATCCTGGCGCGGTACCTGCCCTTTGCTAAGGAGTCCCTTTGGGTCTTCCACTATCAGCGATCAGATTTGCCGGGAGATCTGATCGCCGGCCTTGTGGTGGCTATTCTGCTGGTGCCTCAGAGCATGGCCTATGCCCTGTTGGCCGGGTTGCCCCCCCAAGTGGGCCTGTACGCCAGTATTTTGCCGGTGATCGTCTATGGACTACTGGGATCCAGCCGTGCCCTGGCGGTGGGGCCGGTGGCCATCATCTCCCTGTTGGTGGCGGCAGGGTTAGAGCCGCTGGCCGGTCGCGTCAGCGGGACGGAGTCCTTGCCGGGCAGCCCGGAGTATGGACAGTTGGCTTTGGGGCTGGCCTTGGAGGTGGGTCTGGTCCAGGGGGCTATGGGACTGCTGCGGCTGGGATTTTTGGCTAACTTTCTCAGCCATGCAGTGGTGACTGCCTTTGGCAGCGCGGCAGCCTTGATCATCGGCTTCAGCCAGCTCCGCCACCTCCTGGGGGTCAAGATCGCCAATACGGAGTCCTTCTTGCTGTTGGTGCAGCGGCTGTGGCAGAGCCTGGATAAGGTAAACTGGGTAACCTTTGGCTTGGGGCTGCTGGCCGTATCCCTGCTGGTGTACGCTCAGCGAAAGTTGCCCCACCAACTGCGGCGTTGGGGTGTGCCTCCAGGTTGGGCCTTGATTTTGACCAAGGGGGCACCGCTAGCGGCTGTGCTCGTGACCAGCCTGTTGGTCTGGGGCCTAAACCTCTCGCAGAGGGCAGGGGTATCTGTTGTTGGCTCCATTCCTTCCGGGTTGCCCCCCTTGGGCTTTCCCTCGTTGAGCTGGGGACAGTGGACAGCGCTTCTGCCCACCGCCTTGGCCATTAGCTTGGTGGGCTTCACGGAGAGCTATGCCGTGGGGCAGTCCTTGGCCAGCCAGCGGCGGCAGAAGGTGGATCCCAACCAAGATCTGGTGGCTTTGGGGGCAGCCAACTTGGCAGCAGCCTGCAGTGGCGGCTATCCGGTAACGGGCGGCATTAGCCGGTCGGTGGTGAACTTTCAAGCGGGAGCCAACAGCGGCCTGGCTTCCCTGATCACCGGCCTGTTGGTGGCTTTGACGGTCATCTGGCTGATGCCCCTGTTCACCTTCTTGCCCCAGACCACCCTGGCGGCCATCGTTCTGGTAGCAGTGCTGGCACTGGTGGATTTTCACCCCCTGCTGCAAAGCTGGCGCTACGACCGCGGCGATGCCCTGGTTTGGTTGGTAACCTTTGCCAGTGTGCTGGGGATCGGAGTGGAGCAGGGGATCGGAATAGGGGTGTTAGTCTCCATCCTGCTCTTTCTTTGGCGGGCTAGCCGTCCTCACATTGCCATCGTGGGTCAGGTGCCCGGTACGGAGCACTACCGCAACGTGCAGCGCCATGAGGTGATTACCGATCCCCGTATCTTGGCAGTGCGGGTGGACGAGAGCCTGTTTTTTGCCAACGCAGCCTACTTGCAGGAGTATCTGCTGCGAGAGGTGGCGGCGCGACCCACAGTGGAGCAGGTGTTGCTCGTTGCCAGCGCCATCAACTTCATCGACGGCAGCGCTTTGGAAGTGCTGACCCAGTTGGTGGAACGTTTGCAGCAGGCAGGGGTGGGCTTTGCCATGGCCGAGGTGAAGGGGCCGGTAATGGATCGCCTCCAAAAGGCTGGGTTTGTGGAGAAAGTGGGCGCTGAGCGCTTCTTCCTCTCCACTCACCAGGCGATGCAAGCCCTCGGATCCCAGCAGAGCCTCAGTCAGGTGGCATCTTCCTGATCAGCACAAGGGGGGTTTGTTCAGCGGCATTGCCGGCGGGGTTCTTGCCCAGGGCTTGCTCCACCAGCTCCCGCTCTACGCCGGGGCTGGCTGCCAGGATCTTGACCTGCCCCAGATCGTTGGCATCCACGATGGCCACTTCGTAGCCCGTCTGCCGATGCAGATCCCCCACCAACTTGGCCGGATCCCGCGGCCCCAGCACGATGAACTGGTCATAGGGAGGCAGGGTGCCAGTAACGTCGTCGATGAGATCGGCCTGCTCCCCCGCCAGGGCATAAAAGACCCCCGGGATCCCCAGCAGTTTGGCCAGGGATCCCACCACAAAAGCCCACACCACCCGCCAGGCCCCGGAGCAGTCGATCAAAGTCTGCATCCCGTAGCAGCTTGAAAGACTGGTCTTGGAGGGGAAGAAGTAGCACAGGGTGCGGGCCAGCCAGCCGGGTTGGACTTGGAGAGGATGGCGAAAGTTGCCCTGCACAATGGCCACGGCACTCTCGGAAATAGCCACCACATCCCCAGGCTGGACGTGAGGGCTCACGTACCGCCGTAGCACCTCGGCCAAGTCATCGCTGGGGGTCAGTAGGTGGGTGGGAACAGCGGCCCAAAGGAGGGATCCCTGCTGCTGCCAGTTCAGCTCTGGCAAGGGATCCACCTCTTGCAACGGCAGGATGAGATGGCTGGTCTTGAGGGTGCGCCGCTGCCGCCCGTACTGGATGTAGTCCAACTCCAGCCAGGCAGAGCGCAGATCCGCTAGCCCTTTCCCCTTCAGCTCGATCTCGACTTCTAGGCCAGTCTGGCTCTGGGGGGTGAGGATATAAGCCTGCCAGTAGTTGTCTTGCCGGGGCGGAAGATCCGGATGGCGAGAGCGCAGGCGTAGGCGGGTGTCAATGCCTTCTGGGGATCCGGCGCTGAGCAAATGCAGTCGCGGCTCCACCTGGGCCAAGGTGACTTCCAAAAGGGGGTTGAGGTTGCGAGCCACAAACTCCGCTTGAATGACCCAGTGCTCGGGGGTGTGGCGGCCTATGCCCCAGCCCTTGGGCTCCACCACCAGGTGATCGGCGGGGCGGGTCTTGAGCCAGTAGAGCAAGCTGCCCAAACTCAGCAGCAACCCGGCCACTACCTGAGCCCAGCCCCAGGGATCCCACAGCCAACGCCAAGCCCCCCATAGGCTGAGTCCTACCCCGGCCAGCACTGTGGCCAACACGCCACGATTCACCATGCTGCTACTTGTTGCCATCGGGATCCCACTCCTCAAAAAAAGACAAGTGCTTAAACCCTGCTAAAGTCTGCCCCTTTGTCCACCACAACACCCTAGACTACAGGTACGCTCTAGCTCTTCTCCCAAACCCTAGCCATCCTACCGGGAAACTGAAGCAGGCCGTAGCGGGATCCCTACCTAATTTTTAGTCTCAAACAGTTAGCTTACAAATAGATTTCATTTCAGGCTTTTCAGAACACTCTGGGAGTTTCCTATGGCGCACAAACAGCAATTCAAAAGTTTTGCCGACATGATTCAGGGATCCAAAACCCCGATCCTGGTGGATTTTTATGCTTCCTGGTGCGGCCCTTGTCAGGTTATGGCGCAAGTGTTGGAGCAGGTAAAACCTCAGGTGGGGGATGCGGTTACTTTTGTGAAGGTTGACACCGAAAAGTACCCAACCATCGCTGCTCGCTGGGGCATTCAAGCGGTGCCAACGCTGATCCTCTTCAAAGATGGGAAGCCGATTGACCGCATTGAGGGGCTGTTGCAGCCGCGGGCCCTGTTGGAGCGGTTGCGGGCGCAGGTTAACTAAACCTGTAAGCTAGGTGAACTTTTCTGGATCCCCCGTGCAACTGCCGCTTCTGCAGGTTCACCTGCCGGGTGAAGTGCCCTACCGCACTGCCTGGGCTTGGCAGCAGGCAAGACTGGCCCATATGATCCGGGATCCCCAGTTGCCGGACGGATTACTGCTGCTCACCCATCCTGCGGTTTACACCTTGGGGGCAGGAGCCGATCCCAAGTTTCTCAAGAGCCTTTCTCAGCCGATAGGATCCCCAGCTGCCCGCCCAGAATTCCTCTCTGGACAAGGGCCAGAAATCCTGCGGGTAGAGCGCGGCGGCGAAGTCACTTACCACGGGCCAGGCCAGTGGGTTGGTTATGCGATCCTCAACCTCAGGCGCCACCGTCTGGATCTCCACTGGTACCTGCGCCAACTGGAGCAGGTGCTTATTGAAACTGTGGCCCACTTTGGCCTGCGGGGGGAGCGGATCCCTGGCCTCACAGGGGTTTGGGTGGAGGGGCGCAAAGTGGCGGCCATCGGCATCAAGGTCTCCCGCTGGGTGACCTACCACGGCTTTGCCCTCAACGTCTGCCCGGATCTAGCTGCCTTCGAGGCCATCGTGCCCTGTGGGATCCCTGATCGCTCGGTGGGATCCCTGGTTCAGTTTTGTCCCCGAGTAACGATGGCGGCAGTGGCCCCGGTGGTGGTGAAGTCCTTTTGTCAGGTCTTTGGGCTGCAAGCTCAGGAAGTTTCCTTATCAGAGTGGTTGGGAGAACGCAAGTCTCTAAAGACTCAAGGCTAATCCACCCCCAACTGGCGCAGCAGTTGTTGCATGATGGTTCGGTCGGCAAAGTTGCCACTCTTGGAGAAGAGAGCCAACGCCTGGCGAAAGTCGGCCATCGCCGCTTCTCGATCCCCCAACTGAAGATAGGCCACCCCGCGGCTAAAGTAGGCTTCTGGGATCCCTGCATTCAACTGGATGGCCCGCTCCGCATCGGCCAACGCCTCTTGGGGCTGGCGCAACTGGTTGTAGACGTAGCTGCGGTTCACATAGGCCGGCGCATAGGTGGGATCCAACTGCACCGCCCGATCCAGATCCGACAGGGCAGCCACGGGATCCCCCCGCAGCAACTTGAGGGATCCCTGCCAGTTGAACTCGGAAGCGGTGTTTGGGGCCGAGGTCTTCTCAGGAGGAGGTGAGAAGGCAGGCAAAGAGATGGCAGGGGCAGGAGCGAGGAATGCTGCCAAGAAACCTATCAGAGCTATCCTTCCCCATCGACACTTGATTGTGCTCCGCACCGCTAATGACGTCCTCTTCGGATCCCGAACTAGTTCAATATAGACCGTCGGCGAGAGGGGCAACCCCCTGCACTTAACTTGCAAGGGGTGCGGGGAGCTACAAGTTCCGCGCTCTGGCGGGAAAGTCAGGGTCGAGATACCGACTCCTCTGCCAAGTCGTTCTGTGACGCGGGGCAGGAATGCCCAATGGCAAGGTTGGGAGGCCCAAGCTCTATTGGCTAGAGTGAGGGCGGGGGGATGTTACAAGGAAAGCTTCTGGAATAGATGAGCCACCGGCAGGGCAAATCCTGGAATAACCTCTTCACCTTCTAGAAGATCAACCGATTTCAGGAGGCGGTCAGGCTCTTGAGAGCTGCGATACACCAGGACGTAGTGCTCGCTGGGGTGAACCAGCCAAACCAGGCGGCTGCCATTTTCAAAGTACTCCACCAGCTTGTCATGAATTTCTTCAACCGTATTGCGGGGGGAAAGCACTTCAACAGCCAGATCTGGAGCGCCTTCCAAAAATCCTGTGGGCAGTTCAGCCATGCCCTGCAAGCGTTCTTTAGCAAAAAAAGAGATGTCAGGGGAGCGCCAATTTCCACTCTTCATCTTAAAAGCAGTGCTGGAATCTAAAACGATCCCCAGCTTGTTGGACAAAACGTAGGGGGTCAAAGCTGCCAATAGGAGGCTGCAGACATAACCATGGAGTGCCCCCGCGCTTCCCATATCAATTGGCTTCCCATCAACAATCTCGTAGCGATGTCCCTCCCTGGACAACGCCATGAATTCTTCGGCTGTCCAAGCTCTTTTTCCCTGAGTTGGCACAGCTCCGACGGTCATCTGCAAACTCCTTGCTGCTCCTTCGACACCGCAAGCCAAGCCCGCAGGGATCCCCCAGCGGCTTTTCCTCGAGGGGGGACGCCAAAGGCTAAAATAGCCTAGCTCATCCTAACTGTACCGACGGAAAAGGCACCTTGATCGAGCGCTACACTCTGCCCGAAATGGGCCAGATTTGGTCCACTGCCCACAAGCTCCAGACCTGGCTGCAGGTGGAGCTGGCTGTCTGTGAAGCGCAAGCGGAGCTGGGGCGGATCCCGCAAGAAGCCCTGCAGGAGATCAGAGCCAAAGCCGCCTTTGACCCGGCGCGGGTTTTGGAAATTGAGGCGGAAGTGAAGCACGATGTTATTGCCTTCTTAACCAACCTCAACGAGCACGTGGGCGAGGCAGGGCGCTACATCCACCTGGGCCTGACCAGCTCGGACGTGTTGGATACCGCTCTGGCCGTGCAGCTTGTGGCCTCGGTGGAGATCTTGCAAGCTCGCCTGGCCGACCTCATCGCTGCTATCCGCGACCAAGCTCGGCAGCACCGCTACACCCTCATGATCGGCCGCACCCACGGTGTTCACGCCGAGCCGATTACCTTTGGCTTTAAGCTGGCAGGGTGGCTGGCCGAGTGCCTGCGCCACCAAGAGCGCCTAGCTCGCCTGCGGGAAGTGGTGGCGGTGGGCAAGATCTCTGGCGCCGTGGGCACCTACGCCAACGTGCCTCCCCAGGTGGAGCAGTTGGCCTGCGCTCGCCTGGGCCTGAAGCCCGATACAGCCTCGACACAGGTAATCTCGCGGGATCGCCATGCGGAATATGTGCAGACTTTGGCTTTGATTGGCTCTTCGCTGGAGCGCTTTGCTACCGAGATCCGCAATCTGCAGCGGACGGACGTGCTGGAGGTGGAAGAATACTTTGCCCCCAGCCAAAAGGGATCCTCTGCTATGCCCCACAAGCGCAACCCCATCAAATCTGAACAGCTGACCGGGATTTCCCGCCTCCTGCGGGGGTATGCCCTTCCGGCTCTGGAAAACATCCCCCTTTGGCATGAGCGGGACATCTCCCACAGCTCGGTGGAGCGGGTTATCCTGCCCGATGCCTCCATTCTCTGCCACTACCTGCTGGTGAACATGGCCGACCTGGTGCGCCACCTGCAGGTTCACACCGGCAACATGGAGCGCAATCTCAACCTCTACGGCGGCGTCATCTTCAGCCAGCAGGTGCTTCTAGCCTTGGTGGAGAAGGGCTTGAGCCGGGAGGAAGCTTACCGCCTGGTGCAGGAAAATGCTCATCGCGCCTGGAACCAGCCGCAGGGGGACTTTCGCGCCAATCTGCTGGCGGATCCCCGAGTGATGGCCCACCTGAGCGAGGCAGAACTGCAGGACTGCTTTGATCCCCAGCGCCACCTAACCCATTTGGACGAGATCTTTGCCCGCCTGGGCATTTGAGGGATCCCCTATGGTTTGGCAGCGGCAGCACGTCTTGGGCTTGGCGGATTTTACTCCCGAAGAATACCAGATGGTTTTGCAGACCAGCGCCAGTTTCCAGGAGGTGTTGACGCGGCGGTTGCCCAAGGTGCCCACCTTGCAGGGGAAGGTGGTGGTGACGCTGTTCTTCGAGCCTTCCACCCGCACCCGTACCAGTTTTGAGCTGGCGGCCAAGCGCCTTTCGGCAGATGTGCTCAACTTTTCCCCAGGCACCTCTTCCTTGAGCAAAGGGGAGACGCTCTTGGATACGGCCCGCACCTTTCTGGCCATGGGATCCGATCTCTTAATCGTTCGCCATGCCCAGGCAGGAGTGCCCCAACAATTAGCTGCCGAGATCGACCGCCGTGGATCCCCTGTGGGCGTTCTCAATGCCGGGGATGGACTGCACGAACATCCCACCCAAGGTTTGCTGGATTTGTTTACCCTCTGCAGCCATCTGGATCCCCGGCGTCCCCGTCTGGAGTTGCTGCAAGGGATCAAAATTGCCATTGTCGGCGATATTCTCCACTCGCGGGTGGCCCGCTCCGATATCTATGCCTTGGTGGCTGCCGGAGCTGAGGTTCACTTAGCCGGCCCTCCCACCCTATTGCCCAAAGATTTTGCCCAGTTTGTGCCCGGCCACACGCTCCCTGTCCATTGGCAGCTGGAGCCTGCCCTCGAAGGGGCGCGTTTTGTTATCACCCTACGCCTGCAGCAGGAGCGCATGAGCGAGTTCCTTCTCCCCAGCTTGCAGGAGTACCACCATTTCTTCGGCCTCACGCGGCAGCGGCTGCGCCTGTGCCACCCAGAGGTGAGGGTTTTACACCCCGGCCCGGTCAATCGCGGTGTGGAACTCAGCTCCGAGGTAATGGAGGATCCCGGCTTGAACCTGATTGAGCAGCAGGTCACCCACGGCGTGGCGGTGCGCATGGCCCTGCTGTACCTCATGGGGGGCGGGCGGATCCCAGCTTAGAGCCCAGATCTTTCTCTGCTCGGGGAACATGTAGAGCTGCCCCACGTCTAGAAGGTTGGAGTCTATCTTCTAACCAATTCTCTCTGCCAAAAGCCGAAAGAATCTCTGGCCAGAGCTTTTCCCGCCCTGCTGAAATCATGTCCAAGCTTGGCGAGAGGGGAGCAACATCTTTGTCTCAAATTTTACACATCTTGGATCTGGATCGAGTTTTTTTGCAGCCGTCTAAGCTTAGCTCTTATTCAAGTTGTGTCCGTTTGATTGGTTGTCAAACGAGATAGAAGTTCAGCAGCTAGACCTTTTCGCGGATTCTGGGCTCCAGGATCCTGATTTTGCTGAAATCCAAACTGGCCAAGACCACCAGATGGAAAATCGAGGTTTGGAAACGAGTCAGTATACTCAAAAAATATCGATTTTTCTCTTGACTTAACCTAAGGTTAACCTTTAGATATCCCTCTGTTAACTTTGAGGTTATAGGGTTGAAAGTGTTGATTCGCAACAGATATTACCTATGCGAACCCTGCTTTCTGCTTTCTCCCTCACCGCTCTAACAGTAGGATTTCTAACAGCGACCTCGGCTCAAGCCCAAACCGTGCAAATCTCCGGGGCGGGCGCGACCTTTGCGGCTCCTTTGCTGCAACGTTGGTTTGACGCCTACAACCGCACCGTAGACCCCACTGTGCAAGTCAGCTATCAGTCTGTCGGGAGTGGTGCTGGCCTAGAGCAGGTGATCAATGGCACTGTGGACTTCGGCGCTTCCGAGGCGCCTTTCTCCGGTGCTCGCCTGGAAAGCTTCCGAGCTAAATACGGCTATGAGCCCCTACAGTTGCCTCTGGCGGGAGGGGCCATCGAGTTTGCCTATAACCTGCCCGGCATTGAAGACGGAGAGCTCATCCTGAAGCGGAAAACCTACTGCGGCATCGTGACCGGCGAGATCACTCGCTGGGACGACATTCGCCTCAAGGCCGAGAACCCAGGTATAGCAAACAAGCTGCCACCCCTGGACATCACCTGGGTACACCGCTCTGATGGTTCTGGGACTACCTTTGTGTTCACCAACCACATCAGAACTGTCTGCCCTAATTGGACAGCCGGTGCTGGTACTTCTGTCGAGTGGCCTGTTGGCATTGGAGCCCAAGGGAATGAGGGCGTAGCCGCCACCATCAAGCAGGAGCCAGGGGCAATTGGCTACGTGAACCAGTCCTATGCCAAGCTGGAAAATATGGCCACTGCTCGCTTGGAAAACAAAGCGGGCAACATTGTTGAGTTCTCGACTAAGGCAGCTACCTCGGCGCTTGATGCTCCCATTCCTGATGACTTTGCGCTGTTGGTGCCCGACCCTGAAGGGCCAAATGACTACCCAATCGTGGGCTTGTTCTGGGTGATGCTGTACCGCGAGTATCCCGATCAGCAGAAGCTGACCAAGCTGGTGGAGGCTCTGAAGTGGACCCAGGGGCCAGAGGGTCAAGCCATCACCAAGGAGCTGGACTACATCCCTATGCCTGAGGCGGCTATCCAGCGGATCTTTGCAGAGCTGGATGCCATCACCGTTAACCCCAATGCGGTGCGATGACTGGGTTGCAGCCTGAACTCCACTAGAGTGGAGCTGGTGGCCGGCTGAGGAGGCAGATGAGGCTTTCTCGGTCGGCTGCTGGGCTTACCTTGCACGGTGGGATTTTTAGGAAAGATTTTGAACCGAAGATGATCATGGGAGAGAGGCTATGACTTCAGCGGCTACGGGTTATGGTTCACCACCAAACCCGGATATCGATGTTGACATTGAGAAAAAGGCGAGCCTGTCTCGGGCTGTTGATGTGGGCTTTGTCCGCCTGACGCTGGCCTTGGCAGGGTTTGCCGGCATTATCCTCATCTGGGTGATTCTTCAAACCACCGAAGCGGCTCTGCCGGCGATTCAGCAGTTTGGCTTGGGCTTCCTGGTTACTGCCCGCTGGAACCCGGTGGAAAACATCTACGGGGTGCTGCCGCAGATTTATGGCAGTTTGGTAACCTCTCTGGTGGCTTTGATTTTTGCCATTCCTCTGGGCATTGGCACAGCCATCTTCCTGACGGAAGGCTTTGCTCCCAAGTGGGTAACGGCGCCGATTGGTTTTGCCATTGAGCTGATCGTGGCCATTCCCAGTGTGGTGCTGGGGCTGTGGGGGATCTTTGTTCTGATTCCAGCAGTGCGGCCCATCTTTCGAGCCATTAACCAGACGCTGGGTTGGATCCCTTTCTTGAGTGGCCCGGCTCCGCGGGGGCCCAGCTTGTTGATAGTGGCTATGGTGCTGGGGATCATGATCTCTCCCATCATCATCTCCATTACCCGCAGTACCTTTGAATCTCTACCACGCAGCCTAAAAGAGGGGGCTTTGGCTTTGGGGGCAACCCGCTGGGAGACCATCTTAACGGTGATGATCCCTGCCGGCCTGTCGGGTATCGTCAGCTCGATCATGCTGGCGCTGGGGCGGGCCCTGGGAGAGACCATGGTGGCGGCCATGCTTTCCGGCAACGCCAACCGCATCAACATCTCTCTAATGCAGCCGGGATCCACCATTACTGCCTTGATTGCCTCTCAGTTTGGCGAGGCAGGACGCTTGCAGGTTTCGGCTCTCATGTATGCCGGCGTGGTGCTGATGGTGCTGACGTTATTGGTCAACATTGTTGCCGAGATCATCATCCGCAAGTTTCAAAACTTGGAGCAGTAACTTGGGAAGCAGAAAGAAGATGAAGGAGCACTGTTATCATGTCCGACTCAGCACAGCTTGCCCCTGAGAAGGTTGACATCGACATTACTCGTGCCGCCATTGCCCCTGTCCGCAATTACACAGGCATTGTTCTAACCCTGCTGAGTGGCCTCTTTGTGGCGGTGATCATAGCTTCCCTATCTTGGGTGCTGTGGGATGTGGGCAAGGAAGGCATCCAGCGGATAAATTGGGATGTCCTCACCCAGACCCGCTACCCTGCCCCTGGCCTGGCGGAAGGGGGCTTTGGTCACGCAATTGTCGGCAGTTTAATGGTGCTGGCTACGGGGGCGGCTTTGAGCTTTCCCTTCGGCATCTTGGCGGCAGTGTACTTGTCTGAATTCGGTCGCGGCACCCGCTTGGCTTATCTGGTTAAGTTTTCCTGCAATGTGCTCACGGGGGTACCGGCCATTCTCTGCGGCCTGTTTGCCTATGCTGTGGTGGTGAGGGGATCCGGCTTTTCGGCTTTCTCGGGAGGGGTGGCTTTTGGCGTGCTGATGCTGCCGATTGTGATCCGCTCCACCGAGGAGGCGTTGCTGCTGGTTTCGCCCGACATGCGCTTGGCTTCCCTTGGCCTGGGCTCAAATCGCTTTCAGACCACAATGCGCGTTGTTTTGCCGGCAGCGGCACCGGCCATCGTAACCGGGCTAATCCTGGCTTTGGCCCGAGCGGCAGGCGAGGCTGCACCTCTGCTCTTTACCGCCTTCAACAACAATTTCTGGTCTACTAATCTATTTGGCCCGGTGGCTACCTTGCCGGTGATGGTCTACTTTTTCTCCATCATTCCCTACAGGGTGCAGCAGCAGCTGGCTTGGGCGGGCGCTTTGGTTTTGTTAGCCATTGTTTTGGCGGCCAGCTTGACCGCTCGCTTTTTGGTGTACAAGACCAGGAAATAGCCTGAGGATTCTCAACAAAGTCTTGAATCGAACTCTTCGTCGAACTCTAGCTCTTTTTGTGAGTGCTGCCATGCAAACTCAATCTCTTAACCAGACCTCTTACGTTTTCAGGACCGAGAACCTGAATGTCTACTATGGCTCCAATCTGGCGGTAAAAAATGTTACTCTGGACATCCCAGCCCGACAGATTACTGCGTTTATCGGCCCTTCCGGCTGTGGCAAAAGCACGATCCTACGTTGCTTCAACCGCACCAACGATTTGATCCCCGGTGCTCGTGTAGAGGGCAAGCTCACCTACCACGGCAAGGATCTCTACGCCAAAGAAGTCGATCCGGTGGCGGTGCGGCGGCGTATCGGCATGGTCTTCCAAAAACCCAATCCCTTCCCCAAAAGCATTTACGACAACGTGGCCTACGGCCCGCGGGTGCTGGGGATGAAGGTAGACTTGGACGAGGTGGTGGAAACCTCGCTGAGGCGGGCTGCCCTTTGGGATGAAGTCAAAGACAAGTTGAAAGAAAATGGTCAGTCGCTGTCGGGAGGGCAGCAGCAGCGCCTGTGTATTGCCCGGGCTCTAGCGGTGAAGCCGGATGTGATTTTGATGGATGAGCCCTGTTCGGCGTTGGATCCCATTTCCACCCGCCGCATTGAGGAGCTGATGAAGGAGCTGGAGGAGGAATATACCATCATCATCGTCACCCACAACATGCAGCAGGCCGGCCGCGTCTCGGATATGACGGCTTTCTTCAGCGTGGAGCTGGTGGGATCCAACCGTGTGGGCGAGCTGATTGAATTTGACAGAACTGAAGTCATCTTCAACAGCCCCACCAAGCAAGCCACAAGAGATTATGTGGAGGGCCGCTTCGGCTAATCGACCTGGCCGGACAGGGATCCTTCCCATACTGTTCTCTGCAAACCCTTTTGCAGGCAATTTCTGCCGATGATGGGGTCTGAAGAACCGTTGCACCCAAATACGGATACCTATGATCGTTGCCGCTCCTGACAAGCTGCAGGCTTTGCGTTCTGACTTAGAGGGTATTGAGATCATCACTGATCCGGCTCAGGTGGCCAAGTTGTCGTTGGACTTTTACCACTACAGCCCCGTGCTGAGCCGACAACTGAGCGACAAGCGGGGAGATTTGGTGGTGCGCCCCGCCGATGAGGCCGAGGTGATGCGAGTGGCAGCGGCCTGTGCCAGGCTGCGGATCCCGGTTACGGTGCGCGGTGCCGGTACCGGTAATTACGGCCAATGTATCCCGCTGGCCGGGGGTGTGATCCTGGACATGGGCAAGCTCAACCAGGTGCTTTGGGCAAAGCCGGGCTTGGCGCGGGTGCAGGCGGGGGCCAAGTTGATGGCCATCGACAAACACACCCGGGAGATGGGCTGGGAGATCCGCATGGCTCCTTCCACCTATCGCACGGCCACCATCGGGGGGTTCATTGCTGGCGGCAGTGGTGGCATTGGTTCTGTGACTTACGGCCAATTGCGGGATCGGGGCAACATCTTGGGGCTGCGGGTGGTCACCCTGGAGGAAGAGCCGCGGGTGCTGGAGCTGCGGGGAGATGAGGTATTCAAAGTAAGCCATGCCTGGGGCCTCAATGGGATCATCACCGAGGTGGAGATCCCGCTGGCGCCTGCTTATCCTTGGGCGGAGCTGGTGGTGGCCTTTCCCCCTGAAGTGGGCTTTATGCCCTGTGCCCATTTTGGCCAAGCCCTGGGAGATGCCGATGGGATCCTCAAGAAATTGGTCAGCCTGCACGCTTGGCCGATCCCCAGCTACTTTGCACCGCTGCGGGGTCATTTGCCAGAAGGATCCGCTGTGGCCCTGTTGATGGTGGCCGAATGCAGCCTGGAGCCGCTGTTGGAGCTTGTCCGGGAACATGGGGGCCAAGTGGTTTACAACAAAACGGCCCAGGAGGCCAGCAAGGGGATCTCGCTGGGGGAATTTTCTTGGAACCACACCACTTTGCACTGCCGCAGCGTGGATCCCAGCCTGACTTATTTACAATCGGCTTTTCCCGCCGATCGGGAGCTGAAGCTGGTGCAGCACATGTACGAGTATTTTGGCGACGAAGTGCTGATGCACCTGGAGTGGATTCGCATCAACGGGCAAGCTACCCCTGTCGGCCTGCAAATTGTCCGCTTTACCACCGAAGAGCGCCTGAACGAGATCATGCGCTACCACGAAGAGCAGGGAGTATTTATTGCCAACCCCCACACTTTCATCATCGAAGACGGTGGGCGTAAGGTGATGGATCCGCGCCAGATTCGTTTTAAAGAAGAAGTGGATCCCTATGGGTTGCTTAATCCGGGCAAGATGCGCACCTGGCAGGAGCGCGCCTCTGCTTGAGGAATAGCAACAGTAGCACAGCAATTGGCCTTGGTCTATCTGTATTGCCCATGTTTAATCCCTGATGGATTGTCTGGGCAGGACAACACCAGTCCAAAGCTCTACAGTCAGTACTGTGGGAATGCTGTCCACCGTTAAATGCTTTGTGGTGTGGACTGTCAAACTTCCGGCAGCCAGTCCTCTGCAAGCACCAACTCTGGAGAGTAGGGACAGACATCTGGAAATGTCGAGATTTCTATCCCCGTTTGCCTGGCTGCTTGGCGGCGCGCCCGTTGATAACTCTCTTCGAGTTGCTCTACCAGATAACCTTTTAGGCTAGGGCTATCTTCTATGGCCAATCCGATTTGGGTTCGCGCATCTGTGATGGAATCTAGCCAGCTATCTGAACGGCGCTGAGGTTGATATTGCCACTTGAGTAGATGCAGCAGAAGGCGAGTTAATTGACTGGTAATCCCTCGTCGTTCGCTCTTACCCAAATTCTCAACTTCTTCAATTAAGTGTGTTAGGTCAATTTCATGCCAGCGCCTTTCCCGCAATAGCCGGGTTGTTCGGTCAATCCACAAGTTAAAGTCTGTCGAGTATAGATTGCTCATAGCTTTGTCCTGCTGCCAATAGAGTCGCGATAATCATCAAATCCAGACTATGTCTTTCTTGAGTTTACTACAATAATGCCTGTAACACCTGAGTTCTCAACCGTCTGGGAGCAGAGTCCTCTGGTGACAAACCTTATCCAGGCAACTCTTTCTATAGTCATTTCGATTTAAAGCAGGACACTGCACCCACACTTAAAGTGCACCGAGCCGGAAGGCTTTTCAAGGACTCCGTCCCGCTGGCGCGATCAGGAGCCCAGGCGTCTTACCCTAAACTGAAGCAACTATATTTGACGAATATTTGACGGAGAGTGGATGGAGAGGGCGTCCCTGTGGAGAAAGGTTCAAACAAACGCTTTAACTGCCATAGTAGTTGATGGCTAAAGCTCCCACCAGAGTAAGCTGAAAGACCAAGATCACGAAGTAGAAAATGGCGCGGGGCTTGAACAGAGTGAGCATCAAGCCTATGGCTTTCAAGTCTACTATCGGCCCAAACACCATAAAAGCCAACAGGGATCCCGGCGTGAAGGTGGCGGCAAAGGAGAGGGCGAAAAAGGCATCCACCGTCGAGCAGATGGAGATGATCCCGGCCAGGGCCATCATGATCAGGATTGAGAGCAATGCATCTTGGCCATAATCCAGCACAAACGAACGCGGGATCACCGTTTGAATCAGGGCCGCCATCGCCGAGCCCAAGATGAGCACGGATCCCAATTCGCGGATCTCCCTGGCCCAGGTCTGCAGCAGGAGAACTCCTTTTTGTCCCCTGGAGGGAGAAGGCGCAGCGGCCAGAGCAGAGCGATACACATCTTCAGCCGTTTGTAAAGTGGCCAGGGATCCGCCAGAGGCCCCTTGAGCAGGGCTTTGGGATCCAATCCAGAAGGTGCCTCCCCGCAACAACGGCGAGCAGGAAGTGCTTTTCGGATCCGTCTCTTGGGGGCGATTGCGCTGCAGCTCCCGCCAGACTGACGGCTGCAACAGAGGCTGGAAATCCTTTTGCAGGCTGAAGATCAAGCCGACGACCACCGCAATGCCGAAGGAAAAGAGAACTCGGTAGATCACCAGCTCCGGCATGGAGCGAAAGGCAATCCAAGTGGAAAAGATCACCACCGGGTTAAACACCGGCGCCGCCAATAAAAAAGCCACCGCCACGTGGGGTGGGATCCCTTTGATCACCAGTTGACGGGCCACCGGCAGGTTGCCGCACTCGCACACCGGGAAAAAGAATCCTAAAGCGCCACCGGCCACCGCGCTGCCGATTTTGCCTTTGGGCAGGAAACGGGCCAACTGGGATCCCTCGACAAACACCGCCAGCAGCCCCGATAGAAACACCCCTAGCAGCAAAAATGGCATTGCCTGCACCACAATGCTCAGAAACAGGGTGAACCCGTCTCGCCAAAGGGGAGAGTCTAAAAGGCTCAACACACCGCCTCACGCACAATTTGGGCCTTACTGAGTTTGGATCTCGGCCCAGCGCCCTGTCAAACGGCTCTCAACCCCGCTCTTCTATAGGGATGTAGCGTTGCTGGCGTTCGCCTGTGTACACCTGGGTGGGTCGGAAAAGCCGATTATCGGACAACTGCTCCCGCCAATGGGCCAGCCAACCCGCCGCTCGGGCAATGGCAAACACCGGTGTAAACAAATCTTCTGGGATCCCCAGCTTGGCGTAGACCAACCCTGAGTAGAAGTCCACATTCGGGTAGATCCCCTTCGGCCCTAGCAACTCCTCACACACCCGCTCCACCTCCAGGGCGATGTCGTAGTACTTGTCGTGGCCGTAGCGCTCAAACAGCTCCTCAGCCAGCCGCTGCAGGATGGTGGCCCGCGGATCCTTCACCTTATAAACCCGGTGACCCATGCCCATGATGCGCTGTTTTTTGGCCAGCTTCTCCTCGATAAACGAGCGCACATTTTCCACCGAGCCGATTTGCCGCAGCAGCATCATCACCTGTTGGTTGGCCCCCCCGTGCAACAGCCCCGAAAGGGTACCCACCGCCGTGGCCAGGCTGCTGTAGGGGTTAGCCAGCGTGGAAGCGCTCACCAGAAGGGCAAACGTAGAGGCATTGACCGTGTGCTCGGCGTGCAGGATCAGGCAGATGTCAAAAATGCGGGCCAACCAGGGATCCGGCTTCTTGCCCGAGAGCATGTATAGGAAATTGGCAGCATGATCCAGGTTGTCGTCCGGGGGAATGGGATCATTGCCCTGTCGCATCTGGTGGAACATGGCCACCATGGTCGGCAGCTTGGAGAGCAACCGGGTGACGGTGCCGAACACATAGTCGGGATCCATCTCCCGCAGCGGGTAAAACAGCCCCAAGCCCGCCACACAGGTTTGCAGAGCATCCATCGGGTGGCCCGACTCCGGAAACGACTTGATCATGTCGCGGATGCGGTATTTCACCCGTCGATGACTGCGGATTGCCTGATCAAAGTTGTCCAGCTCCGATTGGGTCGGCAGCTTGCCAAAGATCAGCAAGTAGGCTGTCTCCAGAAAGGTACTGTGGGCGGTCAATTCCTCGATGGGGATGCCCCGATATTCCAGGATCCCCGCCTGGCCATCCACAAAACTAATGTTGGAGCGTGTGGCCGGAACGCCTTCCAACCCAGGTCTGTATTCGCCATCCGCCATAGTCGGATTCCTAAAGTGCTTCCTAAATGATGAATCAAGGGTTGCCAAAGGTGCCTGGAACCCAACCCCTTGCTCCCCTCGGGCAGTACTGACCCCGCTTTGCCCCATTGACATGCTCCCTGCTCTAGAGGGCGAGGATTCCAGTTACTGGTTCCGTGACAGCACTTACCGTAAAGGACTCCGTCTCGCTTTCGCAAGAAGGTTTCCCCTCTACGACAGCGGCGCTTGTCTCCCCAGTGGTTTTCTTTTTCAAGGCGGCTTCCCCCTGCCCTAGGGTGTTGTTGCAGACAACAAAAAACTATTACAAAACTATTTATTTATTATTTGTTTGGGTTTGACCCAGTCGTTAAACCGTTGGGCTTCTGCAGCGGTTGACTACCCTGCCGCTGCCGGCAGCATAGCACAAAGCCGCTCCCTACTGCTCCGCAAGCTGTCGCGACTGCGTCAGCGAGCCGTGAGCCTTGAGGGCCCAGTTTTTGGGTAAAGCAAAGTTTGGATCCCTGCAGCCAAGTGCCGCCCTTGCCATCCTTTACAGAGAGCTGGGCTGGGATCTGCCTTCTATCTTGCAACAGCTCCCGCTGCCCGACGCAAAAATTGTTGCTATGGTGAGAACTGCGCCCGGCTTGAGGGATCTTGGCGCTTGCCGGAGCCTCAAAAATTTGCTCCCCCGCTTGGAGATCGGCATCGATGTCGGATACTGCTCAAACTCACCTTGGCTCCAGCCCAGTGCAAGGACTGGAGTACGTGGTACTGGGAGTGGCCACTTGCTTCCAGCAGGATCAGGAAGGTCGCCTGGTAGAGGTTTTGGTGGCCGAGCCGGTACCTGCTGCCGATTTGGACTGCCTGGCCCAAGAACGCCGCAGCACTTCCTATCTTCTCCTCTACGCCACAACCTATGCCGAGATCGTGAACAACGGGATCCCCACCTTGCCCACCGATGTTTTCCCGCCGGGGGTGCTGTTGGGGGAAAACTTCGTGGAACGGGTGCAAGCAGCGGCCCGCACCTATCGCAACAAGCCCCAGTTTCGCCACATCCCCTTACACCAAACCTGCACTCCAGAGCGGGGGGTGTTCAGGCTCAATCACAGCGTTGAGCCGCGACGGATCCTCAATGCAGTTGTAGAGGTAAAGGATGCCGACAACATCAAACAGCACCCCCACACCCATCAACGGCTCTGACTCGCTGGGCTGTACGGTTGACATACTCCCCTGCCCAAAGGCAGGAGATTCTGGTTCCTGGTTCTGCGACAGCACTTACCGTATCGGGTTGCCCCTCTACGGCAGCGGTGCTCGTCTCCCCAGGCGTTTCCCCAAGCGCTACGCGCGTGCTGGCATCCAGGGCGGTTCCCTTTTGCCCAAAGGTACCGTTGCAAAGAACAACTACAAAGCCTATTGAGGCTGTATCCAGTCGTGAGACTGTTGGGTTTTTAAAGCGGTTGACTACCCTGCCGCTGCGGGTAGCACAGCACAAAGCCGCCCTAGTCGCGTCAGCGGGCCGTAGGCCCCAGGGCGGGGCTTTAGACCCAGTTTTTTTGGTAAAGCCACAGGGGCAAGCCCGAGGTGCTCACTTCAAACTGCAGACGGGCCAAGGCTTCTGCTGCCGGCAAAAACCGAGACCAACCTCTGCGCCGGGGGAGCAGGTCGTAGAACTTCGCATCCGTCGGCAAACCGGCCAGCTCTGCCGCCCAAAGGCGGGCATCTTCCTCTGTGCCCAAGCGATCCACCACACCCAAGTGAAGGGCCTGCTCTCCGCTGAAAATGCGACCATCGGCAAAAGTTTTGACCACATTCAAACTTAACTTGCGGGCAGCGGCAACCGTCTGCACAAACTGGCCGTAGGTAATGTCGATCAATTCTTGCAGGATGTTTCGCTCTTCCGGGGTTAGCTCGCGATCAAACGAGAGAATATCTTTGTAGGGGCCAGACTTAATCACCTTAAATGAAATCCCCACCTTATCCAGGAGGCGTTCGATATTATTGCCTCGAATGATCACGCCAATGCTACCGGTGATCGTTCCTGGGTTGGCGACAATTTTTTCGGCTCCCATGGCAATATAAACCCCCCCAGAGGCGGCAATGTTGCCAAAGCTGGCGACAATACGGGTGCCCTTTTTCTCCCGCAAACGCAAGAGGGCATTGTAGATTTCTTGGGAGTCGGCCACCGTCCCGCCTGGACTGTCGATGCGCAGCACCACAGCAGGGATCTGGTTTTCTTCCACCTCTTTCAGGGCCTTGAGAACCCGCTCGCGAGTTTTGCCATCAATGGCCCCTGCCACCTCAATGCGACCGATTTGCCGGCGCAAACCACCCAAGAATAATCGCTTCAGCATGGAAAAGAACTGGATAGGGATAAGTGCATATTCTGTATCATGAATGGCGGCTCATGGCTTGGTCAACCAGTTGCCTAGACGTTGCCATACACCGGGATCACCGCCCCTCGCAGATCCCGCGCTGCTTCTGAGACCAAAAAGGCGATCACCTGCCCGATGGACTCTGGCTTGACCCACAGCTTGGCTCGCTCGGATCCCATGGCAGCTCGGTTGGCCGGCGTGTCGATGATGCTGGGCAGGATGACGTTGGCCGTGATGTCGGTGCCTTGGGTTTCGGCGGCAATGGTGCGGGTCAGGGCCACCACCCCCGCTTTGGAAGCGCAGTAGGCGGCCAATTGCGGGCCCGGCTCCACCGCTCCTCGGGATCCCACCGTTACAATCCTCCCATAGCCCTGTTGCCACATTCTGCGCAGGCTGTGCTTGCAGGTCAGGAATGTGGTGGTGAGGTTGAGGTCGAAGTCGCGATACCAGTCCGCCAAGCTGTACTCGTGGGTGGGGCCCATGGCAAAGCCCCCCACCAGGTGGATCAGCCCATCCACGCGGGGTAGGTCGGCAATGACGCGGGCAACCGCCGCCTCATCTGTTAAATCCACTTGCACAAAGCGAACCCGATCCAGAGCATTGGCCGGCAGGCGCTCCCGCAAAATGGCAAGATCTTTCTCTTGGCGATAGGTCAAGGTCAGCTCTGCGCCGCTGGCCAGCACCACGGGAACCACCCCCAAACCCAGCCCGCCTGTGCCGCCGGTCAAGAGGATTTGCTTGCCTTGGTTGCTTTGCATGGATGCACCTGCATTGGCGAAAGGGATCCAGAACAAGATCGGGAAGGGACTTCAAAAACCCCAGAGGATGTTTGGGTTTGTCCAACTGAGCTTCCCTCTCTTACCCTACCCTGGTTCCTGCTCCTCTTGAGGAACAACAGCCCTTTTGGGCGCTTTCTCCAGCAACAGATCGCTCAAGGCCAGCCAGTGGGGCAGATCCAGCTCTTCAGCGCGGGCATCGGGGTTGAGGCGGAGCTGAGCCAAAGCTGCTGCGACCACCTCTCGCTCCACCAAGCTTCCCAGGGCATTGACGAGCTTCTTGCGGCGGGTGGAGAACCCCTGCCGGAGGAGGTGGTTAAACCAGCAGGGATCCCGGACGGGGGTGGGGGCGGGGCGGGGGGTGAGGCGAATCACAGCAGATTCCACCTTGGGGGCGGGCTTGAAAGCGGTGGGGGGCACCCTGCAGATCAGCTCGCAATCGGCCAAATACTGCGTCCGCAGGCTCAGAGCACCATAGGCTTTGCTGCCGGGGCCGGCCTGCAAGCGCTCGGCCAGCTCTTTTTGCACCAGAAGGACAATGCGCTCGAATTGCCGAACTGGCTGGGCTGGGGATCCGAGCACCTTTTCCAAAATGGGGCCGGTCAGGTTGTAGGGGATATTGGCCACCAGCAGGCGGGGTTGAGGAGGCAGCGGCAGGCGGAGAAAATCTCCCTCCAGCAGGTGAAAACGGGGTTGGCCGGCGAACCGTTTTTGCAGCAGTCGGCACAGATCCCGGTCGATCTCCACCGCCACCACCTGGGCGCCCTGGGCCAGCAATCGCCGCGTCAGTTGGCCGGTGCCGGGGCCGATCTCCAGCACCCAAGTGGGATCCGCGTCTCCCTCTGGATCATTCAACTGGGCAGCCCGCACAATCGCCTCGTGAACAGCGGGATCCTTGAGCCAATGCTGACCAAACCGTTTACGAGGATAGGGCATGGGGGAATGTTCGCGCAGTGCTGCGCCGCAACCGAGAGGTACCCAGAGCGGTTGAAGGAGAAATGGCCGGGTGGGTCATCGCTGGACTGAGTTGGGAACAGAAATCAAGGTGGGATCCGCATCCTCAGGTCTATCTCGGGCGGGTTGAGCAGGGAGCGCCTCTGGGTTCGGATCCCCGCTCAGGAGCGGCTTGCGGTAGAGGGGCACCGTAAAGGTGACGGTGGATCCCAGCCCTTCGCCCAAGCTGTAGAAATTGATCTCCCCTCCCATCGCCTCCACCAGGCGTTGGCTGATGGCCAGGCCCAAGCCGGTTCCTCCATATTGGCGGGTGGTGGAACCATCCACCTGTGTGAAAGCCTGAAACAGCTTCTGCTGCTTTTCCAGCGATACCCCGATCCCGGTGTCGATGACGCGGATGCGGGCCAACCCCGGATTGCCGGGCAGGATATCCGCTCGCACGGTTACTGAGCCTTTGGGGGTAAACTTGATGGCATTCCCCACCAAATTGAGCATGACCTGCAACAGGCGTTGGTAATCGCCCAAGAGCAAAATCTGATCCGAGGTGTTGGGCAGGTGGAAGCTCAGTTGTAGGCCCTTTTGGCTGGCCTGCAGGCTAGTCTTGGCCTCCACATCCTTAAACAAGGCTCGCAGGTCGCAGGGCTGGAACTCCAACTGCATTTTGCCCGCCTCGATCTTGGCGATATCCAGCACATCGTTGATTAGGGCCAGCAGGTGCAGGGCAGAGCGATAGGCCTCTTGCAAAAAGTCCAGCTCCTCTTCGCGGTTTTCGGCCATCCCGTCCAGCACCAGCTTGATAAAGCCGATGATCCCGTTGAGAGGGGTGCGCAGCTCGTGGGAGGTGTTGGCCAGGAATTGGCTTTTCAGTTGGTTGGCCGATTCCGCTTGGGCACGGGCCTGCTCCAGCTCCTTATTTTTCTGACGCAGAGTTTGGTTGGCTAACTGCAAGCGGGTTGCCAGTTGGCGACTTTGATCCAGCAAAATGGCGTGGGCAATGGCTGCGCCCAGGTAGGTGGCAATGCTCTGGAGTACCTGAATGTGGCTTGGCTGCCAAACAGGAACCCTGTTCGGATCCAGCATTTCCAGCCAGAGCAGGCTGTTGGCGTAGCCCTGGTAAGACATGGCAATGGCCAGATGTCGCCCCGCCTCCACCGGTTCTTCCTGTCTGAGGGCCTGCAACAAATGGGGGTAATCTGCCAGCTTCAGGGTCTGGTGGAGCAGGGAGGGATCCCCAGGATGGCGGCGGTACTCGGCATTGACCGTGAGGGAGTCTTGCCCCACCTCGTAGAGGGCCATCAGGCAGCGATCTACCTCAAACAGTTGCCCCAACTGCTCCACGGTCTGCTGGCACAGTTGCCGGATATCCAGGGAATGCCGGATGTTACGCACCAACTGCGTCGTGATCCCCTGTACCGGATCGGCCGGGAGAGCATGGGGCTGGCTGTTGGGGCTGCTGGTTCCTCCGGCCAACGCAAAAGGCGTAGCCCCCAGCAACTTGCCCACTGCCGCAACCGCCACCACCTCCCCTTCCATGTCCCGTACAGGGTTGAGAGAAAGATGCAGATGCAACTTGTAGCGGGGCGAGAGCACCTGACATTCGTAGGAGAGGGGATCCCCGCTTGCAAAGACCTGGTTGAGCTTGGCTTCGTACTCTCCAGCGTTGGCCACCTCCCAGATTTGCTGTCCGCTCACGATGTGCTGAGGGTAGATGCCATATTTCTCGGCATCTTCCCAGTAAAAACTCCAGAAGCGCCTCTGGCGATCCTGCGTGTAGAACATCGGAGTGGGTCGGAGCACACCCATGGGGGAGGAGACCACCATTGCGTTAGGGGAACACAGGCCAAAACTCAGGTTTTTCCAGAGGAAGCCGGGCTGGCGGGATCAGAGGCCGGGCGGGTTAGTGGGGCAGGATCCTTGTTGAGGCGGGCGAAGATCATGCGGCCTGCTGAGGTTTGAATGGCGCTGGTCACAACTACAGAGCGGGTTTTGCCCACAGAGCGCTGCCCTTCTTCCACCACCACCATGGTGCCGTCTTCCAAGTAGCCTACCCCTTGACCTGGCTCTTTTCCTTCGCGGGTGATCTTGATATCAAAGCTGTCGCCGGCAACATAGATGGGCCGCAGCGCCTCGGCCAACTCATTCACATTCAGCACCTTGACCCCCTGCAGAGCCGCCACCTTCTTCAGGTTGTAATCGGTGGTAAGCAGCGTTCCCCCCACGGTTTGGGTGAGGCGCACCAGCTTTTCATCGACAGTGGTCAGATCTGGATAGTTGGCTTCGTGAATAACGAAACGATCGGGGTAGGCCTCTCGCAAAGACTGCAGCGTATCCAAGCCTTTGCGGCCCCGCTCTCGTTTTTGGGCATCGGCCTTGTCGGCGATGGTTTGCAATTCCGTCAGCACAAAGCGAGGAACCACCAGGGTTCCTTCCAAAAAACCTGTCTCGATTAACTGAGCCACTCGGCCATCGATGATGGAGCTGGTGTCCAAAACCTTGGCGCTGGCAGCCACCACATTGCCCTCCGCCCAGAGGGCTGCTTGTAAAGCATAGTTGGGGTTAAACAGCCGCAGCAGCGAGGGGCCGTGGGTATCGGCCAGGCTGACCCCCAGGTAAGCAAAGGCCAAGCTGAAAAAGACCGAAGCCAGCGGCTCGAGGAACCTGTTGAGTTGGGGGGGCAGGGGCAGCAAGTACACAGGAGCCATGGCCAGATTGGCAATCACCAAGCCGATCACCAACCCCACCGAGCGGCTGATCAACACGTCCGGCGGCAAGGAGCGCACATTGGCCTCAAAGCGACGGTAGCTCCAGCGCACCAGGGATCCCAGAGCCAGCCCTGCCAGCAGGCCAAAGCCGCTGGTGACGACACGGGCTCCTTCCACATTGGCCCCCTGAATGGCAGCAGGAGGGAGCAAATCCAGGCCATAAAACCCGAGGCCAGCTCCCGCCAACATGAAGATCGCGATCAGTAAAGCGTCTAGCATAAGAAAAAAGACGGCCCTGCTGAGTGGGTGATGCTGCTGGGAATAGGCAAATCTGCTTCCTACTCATTCTAGTCGTCTGGTGTTGGAGGGATCCGGACAACCAAGCCAGCCCTCCCCCAGAAGGATTCAGACTATGCTGAAATCATAGCGATCCCTTGCCAGCTTGAGGGATCTGTGGAGCATGCCTCTAATCCCCAAAACCCTGAACTTTGCTGAATTTACTGAGCTTTAGGCGGTTTGGCAAAAGTCATTGAGAGGGATATAGTAGACCAAGTTTCCCCCTGATCCTTGAGTCCACCGCAACGGTTGCCGGGAAGTGAAGGGGGAAAGCGCTCGGGGGGTATTCCTCAGGGCTTTGCGGGATACCGCCTTCCTGTTTGGACTCCGTCCCGCTGACGCGAACAGAGATAGGCAGGATGCGATCGCTTCTTTCCTGAACCATGTTCAGGAGAGTTCAGCGTGAATGTATCAGAAACCGCTACAATCCAAATCTCAACGAGGCTAAAAGCAACCATGGCACAAGCACTGGAACTCAATACCGAGAACGTCGAGAAAGTCCTGGACGAGCTGCGTCCTTACTTGATGGCCGATGGGGGCAATGTGGAATTGGTGGAAATCGATGGCCCGGTGGTCAAGCTGCGCTTGCAGGGGGCCTGTGGAGCCTGCCCCAGCTCGACCATGACTCTAAAGATGGGCATTGAGCGCAAGTTGCGGGAGAGCATTCCCGATATTTTGGAGGTGGAGCAGGTATTCTGAGGGGCCCTGTAGGTTTTTGTGAGATTCCTTTAGGGTTCTTTATCATGTGTTGGATTATGTGCCTTGACAAATAGCCTCGGGTGGCTCTCTGCTCCCCACTTCTTTCTTCTGTGCCTTCTTCAGAGCTAGCGCATGTCTGTTCTCCTCTCCATCGCCATTCTCGCCCTGCTGATCCTGGTGCATGAGGCAGGGCACTTTGCGGCAGCCAAACTCCAAGGGATCCATGTCAACCGCTTCTCGCTGGGGTTTGGGCCGGTGCTGTGGCGATACCAGGGCAGGGAGACAGAGTACGCCATTCGCGCCCTGCCGCTGGGGGGCTACGTGGGCTTTCCTGACGAGGATGAACATTCTCCCTACCCCCCCGACGACCCGGATCTGCTGAAAAACCGCCCCGTGCTGGATCGCCTGGTGGTGATGAGTGCAGGGGTGATGGCCAACCTGATCTTCGCCTATCTGGTGCTGGTGTTGATGTTCGCCTCGGTGGGGATCCCCTCGGTAACGCGCCTCCATCCCGGCATTCTCATCCCTCAGGTGATGCCCGATAGCCCGGCGGAGCGGGCCGGCCTGAAGGCAGGGGATGTGGTGTTGCAGGCAGCCGATCGCGATTACAGGGGGATTGCCGACGAGACGGCGGCCTTGGCAGCTCTGAACGATTTTCAGGTGCTGATCCGCAGCAGCGAGAACCGGCCCATTCCCCTAGAGGTGCAGCGTGGGGAAGGGGATCCCCTGCAATTGACGGTGATCCCAGAGGTGCGGGGAGAGACGGTGGCCATTGGAGTGACCTTGGCCCCCCACCAGGAGGTGACCTTGCGTCCCCCTCAGAGCGTGGCCGAGATCCTCACGGAGGCGGGAAATGCCTACCAGCGGGTGGTGATGCTCAATCTGAACGGCTTGCGGCAGTTGGTTCAGAATTTCCAAAGCACGGCTGCTCAGGTCTCCGGCCCGGTGGGGATCGTCAAGATTGGGGCGGATCTGGCCCGCGATGACGCCGCCAGCCTGTTTAATTTCACCGCTTTGATCAGCATTAACCTGGCCTTTCTCAACCTGTTGCCCCTGCCCGCCTTGGACGGGGGACACATTGCCTTTTTGATCCTGGAGGCGATCCGCGGCAAACGGCTGCCCAAGCATCTGGAGGAGCGGGTGATGCAGACGGGCTTGGTGTTGTTACTGGGATTGGGGGTGGTGCTGATCTTCAAAGACACCCTCGCCATTGTCACCGGGTCAGGCTAGGGGAAGATGGCCAGCAAACGGGCCCTGCGCCAGCGAGCTTTGGAGATCCTGCTTCGGCTGAAGCGCCACTACCCCAACTCCACCTGTGCCCTCCACTACCGGACGCCGCTGCAGCTCTTGGTGGCAACCATCCTCTCCGCTCAGTGTACGGATGAGCGGGTGAATCAGGTAACGCCGGAGCTGTTTCGTCGCTTCCCGGATGCCCAGGCCCTGGCGACAGCGCCGCGAGAGGAGATCGAGGCTCTCATCCATTCCACCGGCTTCTATCGCAACAAGGCCAAACACATTCAGGAAGCCTGCCGCAAGATCTTGAGCGATTTCGGTGGTCAAGTGCCCCGCACCATGCCGGAGCTGCTCACCCTACCCGGCGTAGCCCGCAAGACGGCCAATGTGGTGTTGGCTCATGCTTTTGGCATCAATGCCGGGGTTACCGTCGATACCCATGTTAAGCGCCTCAGCCGCCGCCTCGGCCTCACTGAGCACGAGGATCCCGTGCGCATCGAAAAGGATCTGATGCAGTTGTTGCCGCAGGCGGATTGGGAGAACTGGTCTATCCGTCTGATCGACCACGGGCGGGCCATCTGCACTGCCCGCAGGCCTCTGTGCCAGCAATGTTTTTTGGTGGATCTCTGCCCCAGCGCTCCCCTCCTGAGACCGGCGGCACCGGATGAGAAAATGGATAAAAAAGCTACCAAAGCCTCGCCAACCTGAGAGGATGGTTTCCGGGCGCCCTGTATGGCTGAGCCGGCAGGGATCCCTCCCTTGCAGCACTTGTTTTGGCCGCCCCTCGCCCTAGAATAAGCTCCATGCAGGATAAACCCATGTCAGTCGCGCCCCCCGTTCTGGTCATTGCCGGCCTGACGGGATCCGGGAAAACTTTGGCCATCCAGCAGTTGGAACAACTGGGGTACACCGGCCTAGAAGGGATCCCGCCTGCCCAGGTGATCCCCTTGGTTGAGGCGATGCGGACCCATCACGCTGCTTTGGCCATCAGCTTGAATCTCCACGCCCAGGAGTACCGGGATCAAGTTCCCACCCTGGCTGCTTGGGTGCAATCGCAAGGGATCCCTTTCCTATTCTTGGAGGCCCGCTCCCCAGTGTTGCTCAACCGTCTCAGCGCCCACCGCCGTCCCCATCCCTACGGGGAAGCTGCCGGTTTGTTGGAGGCCATTGAGCAAGAGCGGCTGGCTCTGGCCCCGGTGCGGGAACGCTGCACCCACTGGTTGGATACCTCCGACCTCAATGCCCAGCAACTGCGGCAGCAATTGCAAGCTTTGGTGCAAGGGATCCCCCAGCCCCTCAACCTAAGGCTGGTCAGCTTCGGTTTCAAATACGGCGTTCCCCCCGATGCCAACTTGCTGTTCGATGTGCGTTTTTTGCCCAACCCCTTCTTTCAGCCCCATCTGCGTCGCCTCACTGGGCAGGATCCCCTGCTGCAGGAGTTCTTGTTTGCGGATCCCATCACACAATCCACCTATCAGCACATCTTGTCCCTGATCAAAGCGTTTTGGCCCCACTACCGCGCAGAGCGTCGCCCCCACCTGACTTTGGCTATCGGCTGTACCGGCGGTCAGCACCGCTCGGTGGCCCTGGTGGAGCGCCTGGCCCAGGATTTGCAGCCTTGGACTGTCCCTGCCGGCAACCACGTTCTTCCCGACCTGAATGTTCAGGTTCAGCATCGCCATCTGCTCGACTCTCAGCGGGAGCTGGAAGCCCGCTTTGGCCCGGCGCCCGGCGAAGCCGGCGTTGCGCAGCAACAGGTTAGGATCCCTTTGGCCGGCGTTCCTGCACCTTCCCATGCCTAAGCCTGTGCCCAGCAACAAGTCCGCCGCTTGGGGCATTCGCCGCCGCAAGGCTGCTTGGCCGGGAAGTGGCTGGAAATGGCTCTTTCCCGGTTTAGCCGTTAAACGCTGGCTGAGCCTGGCGGTTGGGGGCGTGCTGCTGATGGTGCTGGGCATTGCCATCTGGACGGAGTTGACCCCCATCTTTCGCCTGAAGCGGCTGATCGACATCACCCTGCGCCTGATCACCACTTGGATCCCGAACAACATCAGTGGCCCCCTGGTGACTGGGATCGGGCTGGTGATGGTGGTGCTGGGGTTTCGCAGCGCCATGCGCTCCATCGAGGATGTGCTGATCCCCGAGGGAGATGAGGCGCTGGTGGATAAGCTCTTGTCGCGGCGGCGTCTCAGCCGTGGTCCCCGCATTGTGGTGCTGGGGGGCGGTACCGGCCTCTCCAATCTGCTGCGGGGTCTGAAGCGCTACAGCTCCAACATCACGGCCATTGTCACGGTGGCCGATGACGGGGGATCCTCAGGGCGTCTGCGGCGGGAGATCGGCGTTTTGCCCCCCGGCGATATCCGCAACTGCCTCACTGCTCTGGCCAACGAAGAAAAGCTGCTCACCGAGCTGTTTCAATATCGCTTCCAGTCGGGGGAAGGGTTGAGCGGCCACAGCTTCGGCAATTTGTTCATCACTGCCCTCACCGCGGTAACCGGCGGCGACTTGATTCGGGCCATCACTGCCACCTCGCAAGTCTTGGCCATTCAGGGGCGGGTGCTGCCGGCCACCCTGGCGGATGTTACCCTCTGGGCGGAGCTGAGCGATGGCCGCCGCGTGGTGGGAGAGTCCAACATTGCCAAAGCCGGAGGACGCATTTGCCGAATCGGCTGTGACCCCCCCAACCCTCCCGCCCTACCGGAAGTCATCGAGGCTATTGAGGCGGCAGAGTTTGTGGTGCTGGGGCCGGGTAGCCTCTACACCAGCATCATTCCCAACCTGTTGGTGCCGGAAATTGTGGAAGCTCTGGCCAAAAATATGGCCCCCCACATCTACGTCTGCAACATCATGACCGAGCCGGGGGAAACCGACGGCTATACCGTTGGGGATCACGTCATGGCTCTGGATCGGGTGGCAGGAGTGCGCCTATTTGACGGCGTGCTGGTGCAGCGGGAGCCACCCTCCCCACGTGCTTTGGAGCATTACCGCCGCAGCGGTTCTGAGTTTGTGGTGCTGGATCCCGACAAACTGGCTTACCTGGGCTGCCGCGCCGTTTTGGCTAACGTCATGCAAGAGGATCCAGAGACCGGCTTGGTGCGCCACAACCCCGAACGCTTGGCTGCAATGCTGATGCGCTGGTTCGACAGACATCGCCCCCTCTAGCTTTGCCCAGGATGTCCTCTGCTGTTATTGCAGGCGGGAATAAGGGCGGGGATAGGGCTTGCGCATCTGTCGAGCCAGGTACACCTGAAAGGTTTGCGCCACCGCCCCTGCCCGCACCAGGGGAACCTCGGCCACAGGCTCGATTTGGGCAAAGTAGTCGCCATAGGTGGCTGGGATCCCTGCCCTCGGCTGGAACAACTTGGAAGTGATGAGCAGCCCATCCTGCCCCAGCCAATCCTGCGGCTGCGACCAAAAGGCAAAGCCCCGCAAATCTGCATCCAGGCAGGTCAGAGGCTTGTCCGTCAGCGGAGCCAGGGCCATGGCGATCTGACCGCCCAAAAAATAGGCATTGGTAAAAACGAACTCTGCCTCCTCAAGGGCTTGAGCCAGGTGGGGATCTGTCCGAAACCGCTGCCGCAACTGCTCAATTTCAATGAGCTGAGTAGAGGGATCCTGCTCCACGGGCCACAGGCCCAGCCCGCCAGGAGCCTGCAGCAGGCCATAGCGCACATGGGCCAGCCCCACCCCCACCACCAAACTCACCATCACTGCCGTCCCCACCAAGGTTCGCTTCGCTCCCGGCCACCGTTCCCAGAAGGATCCCAGCAGCAGCGTCAGCACCCAAAACCCCGGCATGGGCCAGGTGGGCAAGATGGGCCGGTAGCCTCCCATCAAGGTAAAGGCCAACACCAGCGGTAATCCACAGGCCAGGATCAAAAGGTGCTTGAGCTCTTCATCCGTCAGCCGCATCCCGCGGAGAATCTGCAGGGCCACCCGACCCGTCCCTGCCAAACTCGCCCACCCCAAAGGGATCCCCAAGCTGGGGAACAGGTAAAAGATTTCAGAAAGGATCGTCAGCCCCAGCGCTTGCAGTTGATACCCTGCCTCCGGCACCGCCCGCCCCGCCTGAAAGCGAAAGGAGACCCAATCCTGCTGGGCGTTCCAGATCAGCACCGGGCTGAAGGCCAGCACAAAACCCAGCACCGCCAGCACCGTCCAGCCCGACCTCAAGGCACAGCGATGAACTGAGCTGAGCAGACAAAAGAGTACCAGGCCGAACCCCAAAGCCAAGCCGTGGTACTTCCCCAAGCAGGCCAGCCCCACCAAGAGACCTATGAGCGCTAGCCTAGGCCCTGGCCGATAGCGAGCCGCCCCATAGACAGCCAATTTCCCCTGCCCCAAAGGCACCGGGAAAAACTCCTGGCTGGCCACCCATAGGGTTGCTGCCGTAAAAAAGACCAGCGGACTATCCGGCAGGGTCAGCACCCCAAACCCAATCCAAAGGATGGGTGCGATGCTGATGGCCGCCAAGCTGATCAGTCCCGCCCGAACAGAGAAAAGGCGTGCTCCGGTGTAGTAGAGGAATAGGGAAGAGCCACAATACAGCAGCAGGGATCCCAGTCGAATAGAAAAAGCCGACACCTGGCCGGTCAAGGCAGGCCCCAAGCCCGTTGTCCAGGCCACCAGCGGCGGATGGTCAAAATAGCTCCAATCCAGATGGCGGGTGTAGAGGTAGTAGTAGGCTTCGTCAAAGCCCGGCGGCAAAAGGGCAGCCACCAGGCCCCGCATGAACAAGCCCAACCCCAGGATTAGCCAAACCGCTCTAGGCAATGGAGGGGATCCCTATGGGCAGATGGACAGATCTAACTTACCTTGAATACCTCTCGGGGCTACGTCCCTCTAGTATTATGATTTTGCCTCCGGCAAAATGACCGGACACCCCAAAAATTGACCCAGCTTCTCGGCCTCTGCCCGCGCCTCTGGTTCCTTATCAGTGTAGCAGACTGACAGCAAAGGTTTCCGCGATTGCAATTTCACTTCTACCGAAAAGAATTCAACAAAATTCCTTTTGGCCTGAACCAAAATCTGCTGTACATCTCCAAAGGAATAAGTTTTCCGCCCTAGCGACCCAAAAGGAGTAAGGTGCTCCTCTTGGATTTGGTACCTAGAGCGGTCAAACGTTAGACGGCGACACCAAAAAGACACCTTCAGCATGAGAGCTCCTACCCAAAGAAGTAGAGCCAGAAATAGCCCTGGAAGGAGAGAATACAAGATCGCAAACACTAACTCCAGTAAGTGAAATCTATCGATATCTATCAAGAGCCGACTCTCTGTACTGTTCACAAAAGAATCAACGCGCCTTGCCAATTCCTGAGCTTCACTTTCACCAAAGGCCAACCAGGCTGGGGTTTCCCCTGTAGGCTTTTCCAGCGTGACATAGTAGCGCTCAGTCCTTTCTCCGTCGTCATCCTCCACAATTTCAGTTTTGACTGCAGCTCCTCTTACATCTATGTGAAGTGTAGTTTGGCTCGGCAAAGGTAGAAACGGCTGGAAAGACACTTCACAATTAACCGTAGACTGGTCAACTCGAAAACAAGTGAAACGGCGCTCACCCTGGGAAGACCAGATCGAAGATAAAGCCATAAAAAGGATGAACGCAAAGAAACAGATAAAAACAAAAGTAGCAAGAGACCCAAGGAAACCTACAGAAGACTCTTGGTACACGCGCTTGTTGTGGCTCTCCTCCACGCATTTCATAGACTCAACTCCGGGAAAGCTGGATTTGTTTAGATTATGGCTTGCTAGTCTGCCGGTCGTCTGTTTCCGAGAATACGAAGCGTTTAAAAAATTATGAAAAGCAGTAAGTCCTCCGGTTTTCGCTGTGCTGTATTCAACTTCCCCTCTCTCCAACCAGGAGCGGAAATTGAGTGGCTGACTGCACGAGGCGCCGGGAAGAGGTTTTAAATCAAGCAAGTTAAAGGTTTGAGCTGTTGAATGTACGCAAGTGAGTTGGGTTTTTCATATCCTCCCAGTTTCTTTTGAATGTGATTTAAAACTGCGGATCCAAGTGCGAAAAGTCTGAGGATTTGCCCGCACCTAATTCATGTTCTGAGGTATTATGTTATCTCCAATACCTCTAAAATGTCCTGGCTGCTTTTCGGGATCCCAAGGTCTCTTCCAAAAGCTGTGGGGTGGCATAACAGAGGGATGAGCGCCAAACTAGCGGTGGTGCTCATGTGAGGATTGCAATGGAAGGCAGACCTAGGGCTAGGGTAGGGCGGCCTGTGCCGAAATCTCTGGAGACAAGGCAAAATGGCCGGCAACTTGCTCAACGGCGCCGACGCAGAGGTTCTTGGATCCCTTCACCGCGAAGCTCTAGGCAGTGGGGAACAGCGCTGGGATGGCTCTTGGGGGAGCGGATCCCGACGGCCCGCCAGCTTGACTTTCGCGCCGGCATGACCGGACTGGCTTTGATCATCGCCGTATTTGTAACAGGAGCACGTCTGGTTTATTTGCAACATCAACAGGCACCCCTATTGCAGCAGCGAGCCGAAGCCCAGCAGCGAGCCCAGCTAAGACCTTTCATTCCTCGTCGCTCAATTGTGGATCGTCATTCTATTGCCAAGCAGCAGGCAGAATTGCTGGCCGTAGATCGCCCCGTCTATACTCTCTGGGCCCATCCCCGCCTCTTTGGCAAACGCACTCCAGAGGAAATTGCCACTGCCCTTGCTCCCCTGTTGCGGCGTCCGGTGGAGCAACTGACGCAGCGGCTGTCGGTTAATCATGCGGTGCGGGTGGAGCGCTGGGTATCCCAGGAGGTGGCGGATCAAATTCAGGCTCTGCATCTGGATGGCCTGGAGCTGGTGAGCGAGCGGCAACGCATTTACCCCCAAAAAGAGATGGCCGCTGAGGTGGTGGGCTATGTGGATCTGGATCATCAGGGCCAAGCGGGAGTGGAATATTCCCGGCAAGAGCTGCTGGAGCGTACTGTTCAGCCTGTTACTATTCCTCGCGATGGCTACGGACGACTGTTGGCTGCCGAGGTGCCGGAAGGGCTGCTGCAATCTGGCGAGACGGTGCTGCAACTTACCCTAGACATGCGTCTGCAAAGAGCTGCCCGCGCTGCCCTGAAAGCCCAACTGCAACGGTTTCGAGCCCTGCGGGGTACGGTGATCATCTTGCAGCCCCACACGGGGGAGATTTTGGCTCTGGTGAGCGAGCCCACCTATGACCCCAACCGCTACTTTGAGTATGACCCCGGTCTTTTTCGCAACTGGGCCGTAACGGATTTGTATGAGCCGGGATCCACCTTCAAGCCCATCAACATTGCCATTGGGTTGGATGCTGGAGCCTTTACAGCAGATGAGCGGGTCTATGACGAGGGTCGGATTCTCATCGGTCAGTGGCCCATTCAAAATTACGACTACCACCAGCGAGGGGCCCATGGCTGGATGAGCGTCACGGATATCCTGCGGCAATCCAGCAATGTGGGCATGGTACATCTAATGCGCAAGCTGGATCCCCGCCAGTACTACAATGCCTTGGTGCGGCTGGGGTTCAACGAGCGCAGTGGCGTGGATTTGCCCTTTGAGCCGGCCAGCCGTTTGAAACCGCTGCGACAGTTTGTTACGGTGCCGGTGGAGCGGGCCACTGTCGCTTTCGGCCAGGGGCTGGCCCTCACTCCTCTACAGTTGGCTGCCATGCATTGCATCATTGCCAATGGCGGACTGAAAGTGCAGCCCCATGTGGTGCGAGGCTTGGTGGAGAAGGATACGGATACTTTGGTTTGGGGATCCCCGCAGCCGCAGCCGGTGCGGGTACTATCCGAGCAAGCCACGCTGGCAGTGCGTATCCAAATGCGGGATGTGGTGGACTTTGGCACGGGGCAATCGGCCAAGATCGAGGGGTATGAGATCGCTGGCAAAACCGGCACTGCCCAGAAAGCCGGGCCACGGGGGGGCTATTTGCCCGGCAAGCGCATCACCAGTTTTGTGGGCTATTTCCCGGCCATTCGCCCGAATTACGTGATCTTGGCGGTGATCGACGAGCCCCAGGGGGAAGATGCCTTCGGCTCGACGACGGCTGCTCCCGTTGTTCGCTCGGTGATCCAGGAGATCATCGCCCTAGAGGGGATCCGCCCTAACTCTACTTAGCGCAGCCATAGGAACAAGGGGCGAAGGCGGATGCCAAAGGGGGCCCAGACAGTGAGGAAATGAGCGAAATGCCCATACCTCCGGATTGGCTCTTCCTGGAAAAAGCCATACTCAAGACTGGCCACCCACAGAGTCGGGTTTAACCTCCGCACTCCTCCAGCTCAGTTTGGAGTTGAGGTAGAAGTTCCAGAATACGACAACACCGATGGCAATTAAGTTGGCCAACAAATAATGAATGCCCAAGCGCTCGCTCAGCAAGATCACCAGTGAAGCGTTGAGAACCAAGCCGATCAAGCAGATAACATTAAACTTCGCCAACCGCTTCAGGCGATTCCAGGGCCCCGGCTGCAAGCGGGTCACATGGCGAAAAGTCCACAGGTCGTTCCAGAGGAAGTTATTGAGAATGGCCACCTCCGAAGCAACCAGCTTACTGGTTATGAGATCCCATCCTAAGTTGGTGGGATCGTGCAAAACATAGAGCAAAGCCATGTCCACCAAGGTGCCGGATAGGCCAACCGTGCTGAAGCGCAAAAAGGATCCCACCTGCCCTAGCGAAAAGCGCAGCACCATCAGGTGGTGGAGGTATTGGAGACAAGTTTGCAGTTGGATTTTGCTCTCCCCGTTTTGGCGCTCCTGAAAGATGTAGCCGACTTCAGCAATGGTTTTCACCCGGCCCCGCGCCAGCACCTCGATCAGCAGCTTGTAACCCTTGGGGTTGAGCGGGATCCCGGCAATGGCTTGGCGTCTGACCAGGAACAGTCCGCTCAACGGATCGGAAACACGGCTGAAAACTCCTGGCAGCAGAACCAGCCCAATCCATTGGGCCCCGCGGGAGACAATGCGCCGGCCCAGGCTCCAGTGGCTCACCCCTCCCGATGGTGCATAGCGGCTGCCCACCGCCAGATCTGCCCCCTTCTGGATGAGCGGCCACAATTTGAGAACAATCTCCGGCGGATGCTGCAAATCCCCATCCATAACCCCCAACACCTCGCCGCGGGCAGCTTGCCATCCCCGCAGCACGGCAGTGGCCAGGCCTCGTTCGTGGTGGCGACAAATGACTTGCAGTTGAGGGAATTCTTTTTGCAATCCTTGGGCCACTTTGGCAGTGTAATCGGGGCTATTGTCATCCACCACAATCAACTCATAGCCTCCAGGCAGAATCGTGTCTAGGTGGGCACACAATTGTCTGACCAAGCTGCCAATGCTAGAGGCTTCGTTGTAGGTGGGAATGACCAGCGAAAGTTGCACAGGGCTGGACTGAGACAGAGGTGGAATCTGAAAAGGAGCTGCAGAAGCTTTGGGATCGGCAGAGGAAGTAGGAGCTCCATGAAGCATTCAGCAGGCCATCCAAAAACAATAAAACAAAAATCCCCCGCCTAGGGCTGCAAATCCTAGGACTGCCTTGGTTCACATTGGATCCACAGAACGATCCCCTATCGTACTGATCGATGAGCCGCAGGGCTAGACCTTTCTCCACCTACTTAGCTTCTGAGGACTCCGTCTCACTGACGCGAACGGGAGAGGTCACCTGGCTAAGGGGATCCCGTAGAGGGGCTCATCAACACCGGGATCTGGGCCTGAGCAGAGGCAGTCTCAGGCAGCGAGGGGGCAGGGGTGAAACTGGGGTAGGGGATGCGCTCGTGGTTGGATTCCCGCCAGACCTCCACGAAAGCGTCTGCCACCACCTCCAAATCCTCCAGCGTCAGCCCACTATCAACCAACTGGCCATCTTGCCAGCGGGCCTGGGCAATTTTGCGGACAACAGCCTTTGCCCGCTCGACCACATCGGGGCCGAAGCCATCGCTCAGAGTCATGCTGCGCAGGGCGGCTTCACAGGCATCGGCCATCATCACCACCCCCGTCTCCTTGCTCTGGGGGATCGGGCCATCGTAGCGGAACGGCTCTTCGGGTACGGGCTGACCCCCGGCTTTCATCTGGGCTTGATGGTAGAAATAGGCAATCAGGATCGTCCCCTGGTGCTCAGGGATAAACGCCTGGACGGCGGTAGGCAGATTATATTGCTTGGCCAGGCGCAAGCCATCGCTGACGTGGGCCTTGATAATCTGAGCACTGCGATAGGGATCGTCCAGTTGGGTGTGGGGGTTGAGGCTGCCCATCTGGTTCTCGATGAAGTAGCGGGCCTGCAGCATCTTGCCGATGTCGTGGTAAAGAGTGCCGGTGCGCACCAGCTCCACGTTGAGGTTCAGCTTCTGGGCAGCCCGTTCTGCCAAAGTGGCCACAAGCAGAGTGTGCTGGAAGGTGCCGGGGGCCTCTGCAGCCAGCCGCCGCAGCAGCGTGCGATTGGGATTGCTCAACTCGATCAGACGAATGGGGGTGGCTAAGTCAAATAGGCGCTCCAGGTAGGGGCTGGCTCCCAGGGCAACAATGCTCCATCCCAAGCTGGTTCCCCCTGCCAAAGCCATGGCCAACAGGTCGATGCCGCCGGTGGCGGCCAAGCTAACCGCCCCGTAGGCCAGCATCTGCACCGCTGCCGCTCCTCCCCCCAGCAAGGCCAGCTCTTCGCGGGAACGGGAACGCCCGGCCAGGGCAGAGGCCACCACGCTGCCGGAGAGCAAGGGTACAAGGGTGAGCAGGTTGACAGGGGAGACCAAGGGCAAAAACAGCGCCTGGCCTACCACCACCACCAAGCCCAGCCCTGCCCCGTAAAAACTGCCCAGCAACAGCCCCACTGCCGGCAGGGAGCTGAACTCCAGCTTGAACAAGGCCGCCAAAAGGGGAGCGGTCAGGGAAACCATGAGGATCAACACCCGATCCCGGCGGCGCAACCCTGGCCGCAAGCGTTGCTGCAGAGGCACAAAGACAGCCAGGCCCAGGCCCATCACGCCGGCTACCCCCACCAAGCCCCAGACGTTGATCCCGCGCTGGGTAAGCCCAAAGTGATCCAAGATGAGAAAAATTTCGGGAGTGATGACCTGATCTGCTCGCACGATCACCTGGTTCTCGGCAACCGAGATCAGAACCGGCTCGACTTTTTCCAGCTCGGCGCGGATGCGCTGCTCGGTGCGCTGGGGATCCACCTCCACGTTGGGAATGAGCACCTGCTGCAGCCACTGATAGACCAGGGCCTGCAGCTCCTGTCGTTGGGCGGCGCTGCCCGGAAAAATCAAATCGTCCAGTTGGGCTTGGATCCCTTCGGCGCGAACTTCGCGGGGCAGGCCATCCACAATCCCTATCTTCTGCAGGCGCTCCAAGACCCGCCGGCTCAAGGTTTGCAAATGCTGCCAATCCGCATCTGCCAAATTGAGAACGGTGGCCGGAACAGGGGGGGTGAGCTGCTCCAGAGCCGGCAAAGCTGCCCGATAGCGCTGCTGCGCCGCTTCCACCTGGGCAATCAACTGGGTATAGGGATCCGTCGCCGCCATCTGGGTGGCCGATCCGTCCAACCAGACCCGCTGCCAAACCTCGACAAGCTCTTGCTTGGCCCGCTGCTCAGGAGGAAGCTGCTCCGGTCGCCCCGAAGAAGGCTCTTCCAAAGGAGATGGGGTGGCTCCGCGGATGGCCTCTTGTCGGACGCGAGCCTGGAAGGGTTCCCACTCCTCTGGGGAAAGCTGGCGCAGATAGATCTGCGTTGGCAGAGACAGCAACTGGACAGAAACATAGGGCAGAGGCCCTGCCTCTTGGCGGATGGCCTCCACCTCAGCCAGGAGACCCTCCAGGTTTTGCCGCATGCTGTCGTTGGCGGTGCTGTTGATTTTGAGGGCCTGAACCACCCGCCGTCGCGCCTCAGCTTGTCGGGCCTGGGTAGCCTCCACATCTTCAATCTCCGCCGCAGCAGGGGCAAGAAACGTCTGCGGAGAACGGCTGCCGACGGTCAGTTGTGGTTCGTTGTAGTAGCGGATCCCGTGGACAGCAGTGAGGGAGAGAAGCGCTATGGCATAGCCAGCAACCCGTTCCGAAAGGGGGGGCCTGCTCTTTCGAGGGGAAGCTGCCTGGCGTCGCCGAGTCCAGTGTTCCGCGTTCGCGTCGGCAGCGCGAAGGGCTTTGGGCGTGAGCGGGTTTTTCATGGATTGGCCTGGCAGCGTCTTTCTCTTTTCTATCCCCTTTTGGCCGGGTAGCCCAGGAAGAGAATCTCAATCGCCGATGGTAATCTGCCCCACCATACCTGCTTCTGCATGGCCGGGAATGGTGCAAACCAAAGCGTAGACCCCAGATTTCAGGGGAATAAATTGCCACTCCACCGAAGCGCCTGGCTTCAGCTCCAGTTCTCGGATCTGGCCCTTAATTTCCACGCCGGCCACGTCCAACTTACGGGTCCAAACGGCATCGGCAAAATCTTTGGCGCTGAAATAATGTTTCAATTGGCTGGGGTTGCTCAGGCGAAGACGGTAGAGGCTGCCGTTGCGAAAAGACAGTTCCTTGGGCGCAAACACCAACTGATTGTCGGCAGTGCCCAACTCAACCACCTTCTCCTGCGGCGTTTGTCTGGAGAGATCCCGCGCCCATACCGGATGCGGGATCCCAATCATGAGGGCCGATAGCCAGATTCCCAGCACCAGGAAATGACAGAACCTGTTTAACATTGCAACAACGAGGAGAGAGGAAAGAGCAAAGAGGAAAGAGCAAAGAGAAAAGAGCAACGAGGAGAGAGAAAAGAGCAAAGAGAAGAGATTCCTCCTTCTCACTTCTCACTCCTCCCTTCTCACTCCTCTGCGAGTAGCCTGGAAACTCAAGATAGCATCTCTAGGCGGAGAGCATGCCTCTAACCCCCAAAACCCTGAACTTTGCTGAATTTACTGAGCTTTAGGCGGTTTGGCAAAAGTCATTGAGAGGGATATAGTAGACCAAGTTTCCCCCTGATCCTTGAGTCCACCGCAACGGTTGCCGGGAAGTGAAGGGGGAAAGCGCTCGGGGGGTATTCCTCAGGGCTTTGCGGGATACCGCCTTCCTGTTTGGACTCCGTCCCGCTGACGCGAACAGAGATAGGCAGGATGCGATCGCTTCTTTCCTGAACCATGTTCAGGAGAGTTCAGCGTGAATGTATCAGGTTTTGATTCCCTTCTGCCCTGTCTAGCCATCCACATCCTCGTAGAGTCGCACGGCTGGGGCTTCCTCTCCGTCTTTCCTTATTTCAAGGGCTACCGCAGCGGCGTAGCCACCGGCAACCCGAAGGGGTAGGGTTACCCAGCAAGAGTCCCCGTCCAAAGCTCTGGAGCCGGCCAGACCTCTGCCCGTTCCCTTCAGGAGTGCCTCTTTTTGTGTCCACATTTGGAAGAAGAGGGCATCTCGCTCTGGAGCTGGACAGTTGGCCAAACGGACTTGCTCGGCAGCCGAAAAGTAGCGCTGGGCGATGCGCTGCCAGCGGGGCACAGGTCGAACCCATTCCAGATCCACTCCAATGCGGTATTGCCATCTCAGGCCGATCAGGACGCGCTCGTGGGAGTGGCTGAGGTTGAACTGCAGCGGTAGGGGTGGATCCCGCCAGTAGGGTTTGCCGGTAGAACTGTGGTCGAGGGGGATCCCCTGGGGCGGAATGCCGCTGTAGCGGCTAAGCAAGCTCCGCAACCCAAGACGACCGGCCAGAAAGCGGCGCCGATCTGCCGGCAGTTGTAAACGCTCTGCCCGCCGACATTCTTCAGGGGAAAGAAGGCCGAGCTGGGGGAGCAACTTCTCCAACGGGGGGACTGTCTGCAGCCAAAGATGCACCTCTGACTTTCCCGACAACGGCTGCAGGGATCCCACTCTGAAGTTGGGTCTAGACAACTCTAAGGAATAAGGATGGGATAACATGACCTTGAATTGGTGGGGTTGGCAACACCACCCAGACAGTACACCCTTTCCTGTACGCGCTCGCGAGACCTGGTCTGACCTGATGCCCTCCTTCCACTATCCCCCCCGTCCTGACCGTGTCCGCGCAGCTCGTCAGCAGGCTATTCGTCAGGGGATCCTCTGGCTGTTGTTGGGGTTCACGGCTGTGTTGGCGGGTTCTGCCGGTGCCCTCCTGGCCGTGATGTTGCCCCGTCAGGTGATCCCAACTTCCCTCACTCCTGCAGAACAAGAAGCCTTCCGTCCTGATGCCTTACGGGCTGCGGCTCTGGATCGCTCGTTGCATATCCTCATTCTCGGCACGGACAACCCGGATCCCACCCTGCCCTTGCCCACAGAGCGAGATCGCTTCCACACCCGCAGCGACACCATTCTCTTGGCCCGCTTTGATCCCCAGGCGCGGCGGATTACCGTTTTGTCCATCCCCCGCGATACTCGTGTGCGCTTGCCCGGCTTTGGCGTGACCAAGATCAATGCTGCCAACTTGGCAGGGGGCCCGGCGCTGGCGGCTCAGGTGGTCAGCCACTTGATGGGTGGGATCCCGATTGACCGCTACATTCGCCTCAATACCGACGCTCTGGAAGAGCTGATCGACGCGGTGGGCGGCGTGGAAATCTACGTGCCGGAACCGATGCAATACGTGGATCACACCCAGCAGTTGTTTATCCACCTGGAACCCGGCTGGCAACGCCTCAATGGAGAACAAGCCCACCACTTTGCCCGCTTTCGCCGCGATCACCTGGGATTAGGGGATATCGGTCGGGTGCAACGGCAACAGGAATTGCTGCGGGCCCTGAGCCGGGAACTGCTCTCCCCTGCTGTCTGGCCGCGGATCCCAAAGATTTTGCAGGTTATCCGCACCAACCTCGATACCAACCTCACCTGGGAAGAGGTTCTGAGCTTGGCCAAGTTTGTCCTCACCTCTGGGGGCGATCGCATCGACCTGGTGCTGCTGCCGGGCCGCTTCAGTCAGCCGGGAGAATTCTCCACCAGCTACTGGCTGCCGGATCCAGCCGGGATCCGACGGGTGGCCGTCTCCCACTTTGGCCTGGAGGCAGAGGTAGCCCGCATTCCTCCACACCGCCTGCGCATAGCCGTGCAAAACGCAACCGGAGAGCCGGGGATGGCCCGCCGTATGGTGCAAGAATTGGTGAGACAAGGATACGCCCATGCTTTTGCCGTGGAAGACAGCACCCAGGTGCTGCAGCAAACGGAGATCCTCGCCCAGAGCGGGGATCGGGAGGGGGCTAAACAGATCCGCGCCGCCATTGGCCTGGGAGAAGTGCGGGTAGAATCTACTGGCGTTCTCAACTCCGATGTCACCATTCGGATCGGCCAGGATTGGGCTCAACAGTTGGCTTTGGATGAAGCACTCCGCGCCGCTGACGCCAACGGCCAAACCCAAGCTCCGCCCGGAGCAGCTCAGCTCTAGAGAGCCGGTTCGGTTGCGAGTGCGGATTTCCGAAAAAGAGCCTGCTTGTCGGGGACTTTTCGGTCTCTGTAGATTAGCACTGAGCTTGTTTGAGTGCTGAGCCACCTATGACCGTGCTGGAACAGGGATCCATCACCATCCACACCGAGAACATCTTTCCCATCATCAAGCAGTCTCTCTACTCGGATCGAGAGATCTTCTTGCGGGAGCTGATCTCCAATGCTGCTGATGCCATCACCAAGCTGAAGATGGCCAGCCTTGCCGGCGAAGTGGCAGATCTCCCAGAGCCGGAGATTACGATTGCCCTCAACAAGGAGGCCAAGACCTTAGCGGTGGCCGATAACGGCATTGGCATGACTGCCGAGGAAGTGAAAAAATACATCAACCAGGTGGCTTTTTCCAGCGCTGAAGAGTTCATTCAAAAGTACAAGGGCAAAGACGCAGAGCAAGCAATCATTGGCCACTTTGGTCTAGGATTCTACTCCTCTTTTATGGTGTCGCAGCGGGTGGAGATCGACACCCTCTCCTATCGGCCCGGCAGCACGCCGGTGAAGTGGGCTTGTGACGGCACCACTACTTTTACCCTCTCCGATTCTGAGCGCTCCAGCATCGGCACCACCGTTACCCTTTACATCACCCCCGAAAACGAAGAATACCTGGAGCCAAGCCGCATTCGGGAATTGGTTCGTAAATACTGCGATTTCATCCCCGTTCCCATCAAGTTAAACGGGGAAGTGATCAACAAGCAAAAGCCCCTGTGGAGAACCTCACCTTCCGAACTTAAAGATGAGGATTACCTAGAGTTTTATCGCTACCTCTACCCCTTCCAAGAGGATCCCCACTTTTGGGTACACATCAACACCGACTATCCCTTCATCGTGCAAGGGATCCTCTATTTTCCCAAGTTGCGCCCGGATATTGATCCCACCAAGGGTCAAGTCAAGCTGTTCTGCAACCAAGTCTTTGTCCAAGATAACTGTGAGGAAGTTATCCCCAAGTTCCTCCTACCTCTGCGGGGGGCGATCGACAGTCCGGATATTCCCCTCAACGTCTCTCGCAGCTTCTTGCAAAATGACCGCACCGTAAGACGCATTGGGGATCACGTTGCCAAAAAGGTGGCGGATCGTCTCAATGAACTGTACAGGGAAGATTACGAAAAATACGTCAAGGTCTGGCCCGACATCAGCCTCTTTATGAAGTTTGGGGCGATGAACAACGACAAGTTCTTTGCCCAGATTAAGGATATTCTCATTTTCCGAGTGGCCGGATCCCCTGCCGATAAACCCGAATATGTGACCCTGAAAGCGTACCTGGAGCGCACCCGCGATAGGCAAAACAAGCGAGTTTACTACGCCACCGATGAGGCTGCCCAGAGTGCCTACATTGATCTCCACCGCTCTCAAGGACTGGAAGTGATCATGCTGGATAGCTGGATCGACAGCCACTTCAGCAGCTTTTTGGAGCGGGAATACAAAGAAGAAGGGATCCAATTTAAGCGGGTGGACTCTGAGCTGGATGAAACGCTGGTGGATAAAGACAAAGCCGCCGAAATTGTGGATCCGGTCACGCAAAAAACCCGCAGCCAAAAGTTGGTCGATCTCTTTCGGCAGGCCCTGGGCAAAGACAAGTTGCAGATCAAAGCAGAAGCTCTTAAATCAGAGTCGGTTCCGGCCATGATCTTGCTGCCGGAGACGCTGCGGCGCCTGCAGGAGCTCAACGCCGTCATCCAGCAGAAGCCGCTGGAGTTTCTGGAAGAGCACACGCTGGTTCTGAACACGGCCCATCCCCTTATCCAAAACCTGCAGTCTCTTGCCGATCAGGGTCGGGATCCCGACTTGGTTCACCTCATCTGCAATCACATCTACGATCTGGCTTTGATTACCCAGAAAAGCTTTGACCCGGCAGCCGCGCGGGCCTTTGTGCAGCGTTCCAACGAAGTGCTGACTCGGCTCACCCGCCCTCAATAGGCAGCGCTGTCCAGGGTAGACTGCAGGGCTTCCGCTCCACCGGGCAGAGACGGACGGGATCCGGCCCCGTTGCCGCTGTGGCCGTAGCTGCCTTGGAGCACGGGGGCAACTTGGCGCATCAGCGTCGCCATCTCCAGGGCACTCATGGCGTATTCCCAACCTTTGTTGCTCTTGACCCCGGCCCGCTCCAGAGCCTGCTGCAGGGTATCGGCGGTGATGATCCCGAAAATAACCGGCACGCCGGTACGAAATCCTGCCGCCGCAATGCCTTTGGAGACCTCCGCCGCCACATAGTCGAAGTGGGGAGTTTGCCCGCGAATCACTGCCCCCAGGCAGATGATGGCGTCATAACGGCGAGATTGGGCCAGTTGGTGAGCCAGCAAAGGCACCTCAAAACTGCCGGGCACCCAGTAGTAGTCCACTTGCTTGCTCTCCGGGCCGACATCCACACCATGCCGCTTCAGCGCGTCCTGGCACCCTTCTAACAATTTGCCGGTGATCAGGTCGTTAAACCGACCGATGACGATGGCCAGACGCAGATCCTCCGTCTGAACAAAATTGCCCTCGTAAACTGCCATCTACGCTGCTCCAGATCTACCCAAGAGAAGAACAAGCGGGCCGACACGGCAAAACCACGCTTTCCCATCCTAATTCACTGAGGGAGCGGCCTTCATGCCCAGAGGTACTGCTCGAAACGATGGCTTGCTGGCCCTCTTGGCATTCAACTTCCACCCCGCCTTGGCAACCATCTGGGCTGACTCAAAAGCGGGAAGGAACATCAACGGGTAATTGTTGGCCAGGGGAGAATTTTCCCATTGCTGCGCAACCCTGGGCGAATACAAATGGCGGTGTTTGTCTTCCTGGCCGTTTCTTTTGATAAAGATCTATTTTTGTGCGGAAAGACACACCTCTACCTGAGGCCAAGACCTAGCTTGGGTACATGACACAGCCGCTTTCTGAAATTGCCCGCGCCCAAGGGATCAACTACTTTCTGCTCTCTTTTACCGACCTGCTTGGGATCCAACGGGCCAAGCTGGTGCCTGCCTCAGCTATCGACTTCATGGCAGAGGGTCAGGCTGGATTTGCCGGGTTTGCTGCCTGGTTGGACTTGACGCCTGCAGACCCCGATGTGTTTGCCCAGCCGGAGCGCGAGCGCCTGTTTCAACTGCCCTGGCAGCCGGAAGTGGCCTGGATGCCTGCCGATCTAATTCAGGTCAACGGGGATCCCTTGCCACAAACCCCCCGCTGGGTATTGAAGAAGGTGTTGTCCCAAGCAGAAGCCATGGGCTTTCAAGTCAAGACGGGGATCGAATGCGAGTTCATGCTTCTGTCGCCCGAAGAGTGGGCCATTTCCGATGAGCGCGACCAGCAGGCCAAGCCCTGCTATGACCAGCAAAGTTTGATGCGGCGTTTTTCGGTGATCCGAGACATCTGCGATGGCATGCAGAAGCTGGGCTGGGATCCCTATCAAAACGATCACGAAGATGCCAACGGCCAATTTGAAATGAACTGGCGGTTTGACGATGCCCTAGTTACGGCTGATCGCCACGCCTTTTTCAAATACATGGTGAAAAGCATTGCCGAAGAGCATGGCTATCGAGCTACCTTCATGCCCAAACCCTTTGCCCATCTGACGGGCAACGGCTGCCACACCCATATTTCTCTTTGGCAAGGCGAACAAAACCTGTTTGCCGATCCTCAAGGGGAATTGGGGCTTTCTCAACTGGCCTATCACTTCATCGGCGGGGTGCTGCACCATGCGCCTGCTTTGTGTGCCCTCACCAACCCAACGGTCAATTCTTATCGTCGCCTCAATGCCCCTGTCACCCTCTCTGGGGCCACCTGGTCTCCCAACACGATCAGCTACAGCGGCAATAATCGCACCCACGCCATTCGGATCCCGGATGCCGGGCGGTTTGAACTGCGTTTGGCCGATGCTGCCGCCAATCCCTATCTTTTGGCTGCTGGTCTCATTGCCGCCGGTCTGGACGGGATCCAACACCAACGGGATCCTGGCCCCCGCTGCGACAACAACGCCTACACCGATCCCCTCCCCAATGCCCCAACGTTGCCCGGCTCTCTGGTCGAAGCCCTCAACCATTTAGACCAAAACACCCTGTTCCGCAGCAGGCTTGGGGATCCCTTTGTGAATGCCTACCTCAAGCTCAAACGCCAACAGTGGCAGGAATACAACCGTCAGATCACGCCCTGGGAGCGGGAAACAACCTTGGATTGCTAGCCCGGTAGTTGTTGTTATCTCATTACACCTTGAGAGAGGGCTTCCAACTGGCCTGGAGTGACCCTAAACCTGGGCCAACTGGTGTTGAGCTGCCTGCCGCATCACCTCTACTGGCACAGGCTTGCCTCCCAGCCAAAGCGATAGAGCCTTGGCCCCCTGGTGAACCAGCATCTCTAGTCCACTGATGGGGGTATGTCCCAACTCGGCGGCCATGCGCAGCAGAGGAGTGGGATCCGGCACATAGATCAGGTCGTAGACGATGGCACCTGGAGACAGCAGGCCCAGTTGCTCTCGGCTCAGGGGAGAGAGCTCCTGACCGCCAGGGGATCCCGGCTTGTGCATACCCACAGGGGTGGTGTTGACCAAAAGCCGCGTCTGAGACAGGTAGCAATTCAACTCCGCCCAGTTCACCGTCTCCACCTGAGGCCAGGTCTGTTGCAAGGCCAGCAATGAGTTGGGGGATCGCCCTGCCACCCGCACCGGCCCCAGCCCCAACTCCAAACAGCCTTGGATGGCCGCCCGCGCTGCCCCCCCGGATCCCAGAATGAGAGTAGGGATCCCTTTTTCCAGACCCAGCAAAGGCTGCACAAAGCCATCGATATCGGTATTGGTGCCCGCCCACCCGCCCTCTGGCAAGGGGTAAACCGTATTCACCGCCCCCACCGCTGCTGCCCGCGATTCAATCTGATCGAGCAAAGGGAGAATGGCCTGTTTGTGAGGAATCGTCACATTAAACCCCCGCACCCCAATGGCCGCCAGCCCTGCCACCGCCGCCGCCAAGTGTTTTGGAGCCACCGGAAACGGCACATAGCAATAGTTTTCCCCCATAGCCGCCAAAGCAGCATTGTGCATGGCCGGGGATAAGCTGTGGGCCACCGGATCCCCGATTAGACCGAGCAATTGGGTGCTTCCCGAAATCCGACCGTCCACCGGCTCAGCCAACTCCTCAAGGGATCCCTGAAGTCACTTTAAAGACTACTGAGACTCCGACTCAACCCGCTGCAGAGTCTGCCGGTAGCGATGGCGCCAGCCGGCCAACGATTCTTCCGAAATGTGGTCGATCAAGGTGCTCATCTCCGCCAGGATCTGATAAACGCGGTCAAAGCTTTGTCGGGTTCGCTCTTCCTGTTCCGGTTGACGCGCCTGCACCATGTACAAGCTCATCTTGATGGTTTGCAGGCGGTTTTTGCCCAAATCTTCCAGCATTTCCCGAATTTGCCCGATTGCCTCCCGCCTCACCTGTCTCTGCCGCCGTCGCAACAGCCAAAAGAGGATCCCGTGGATAACCCCCACCAAAGTGGCGCTGACCGCCGTTGCCGTTTCTAGCGAAAAAGCGCTGCGGCTGGCCACAAAACCACTTAGCAGAATCACCCCTATTCCTACCGCCGTCAAGACTAGCTCAATGTTGTTTAGGAACCATCTTCCTGCTGGTCTCCAGATCCCAGATCCGGCCACTTGACCCTGAAGAATGCCCATCATAGCCTTTTGCACCTCCCTTCCGTCTCTCCCGTTCGCTCAGCCCATCACTACCTGCTCAGCCGCCCCAAGGCCAGGCGCGGTCTTCTACGGCTCAGTTGACGCTTCAGACAAAGCTGCCGGAGTTTTCGCCGCCGCAAGCGGAAGGGTCTATGGGCCAGGGATCCCGCTGTGGACAGTTCCGGTGCAGAAGCCTGCATTTTTTGGCTGAGCTCTTGATGGTGTTGGCGGAGATCCTCAATCTGCCTGAGGCGAGTCTCCAGCTCTCGGCGCAGTTCGGCGTTTTCTTTTTCCAGACGCTGCAGGCGTTTCAGCAGCTCTGAGGACTCCGTTCCGCTGACGCGGTCGGAAACTGGGATGGGATGGGGAGCAGTCACCACCGAGCTGTGCACATTCCTGCTATCTCGCATGGCCTGGGCAGCCCGGCGCAACAGAGCCACCCCCTTGGGATCATCGCTGTCCATGAGGCTGGCCGCTCCAAACTGGAGCTGTACCGGCAGCGCCCGCCCATTCACCACAAAGGGATCCTGAATCATCCGCTGACAGCAGCGTTCGGCAGCAATTTGCGCAGCAGCCAAGGTGCTCCCCGGCAGCAGAATGATAAACTGCCCCTCGTCGTAGCAAAACAGGTCGTCTCCATCGCGCAGGTTATTGGCCAGGCGCTCTCTAAACAGCTTGAGAAGAGCACCCCGACCGTCGGCTTCCAGCTCTTGTGCCAGAGAACCGAGGTTGGCCAAGCGCAGCACAAACAAGCTGAGGGGTTCGGATTGGGCACGGGCCTGGGCCACCCGCAGCGGCAAACGAGCCACCAAATCCTGACGGTTACCCACCTCCAAACCAATCGACTTGGGGGGAGAGGGAGGAGATTTTTGCCCAGTTTTGAGCAGATATTGCTGGCGGCGACTTTCTACAATGCGCAGCCCTGCCCGCACCCGCGTCAGCAGCTCTGCAGCCTGAAAGGGTTTGGAAAGAAACTCATCGGCGCCTGCCTCCAAAGCCCGCTCCATGCTATCGTTGCCCTCGCGGGCAGTCATAATGATGTAGTACACCCAAGCATATTCCGGCAGTTGCCGCAGTTGACGGCACAGGTCTAGGCCGTTCAGGGAGGGCATGACCCAATCGGCAATGATCAGATCTGGGGGTTGGCGGCGAATTTGCTCCAGCGCGGAGAGGCCATCCAAAGCATAAGAAATACTGCAGCCCTGCTTGCCCAAAAAGTTGGACAGCATCTCTGCCACCATGTAGCTATCATCCACAATCAGTACACGGGCTTGCAGGCTGCCGTCTTGACTTCTGCCAGAGACGAGTTTCGCCTTCTCAGGCGCAGGAGCTGCACTAGCGCTCTCCGGTCTGGGATCCATAGACAAACTGAGGCAGGATGGCGAGAAAATCCGGGAAAGCAAACTACCCGCAACTTTCCATCGCTATTCTAATGAATGTGGTATCTCCATCGTTATTCTGATGCGGTAGCGAACAGCAGCCGCTTCCACTTTGCCGAGTTGGTTAGATGGATTGAATCACTCTTGAATCACTGAGACTTCGCTCGTCCAGAGCCGGTGTCTGTTGCTGCCCAAGGCTTGCTCTGACCAGAAGCCCTTTGGCGGGAGAGCTGAAATCTATGTGGTGAACATTTGTGAATTATTCGAGGCAGCAAAGCAGAGGCTCAGTAACGGATCTCGAGGGTGACTTGGGCGCGCACGGTTTGCTGTCCCCCCTCCACCGGTGTGGATGCTGTTTCTAGACGGGCATAGTCGGCGCGGGCAAAGGGGATCGGCGGCGGGATCATGTAGCCATCGCTCTGAATCTGGATGCGCTCGACGGAACGGATGCTCAGGTTCAAGGCCCCCAGCACATCCTGGGCTTGACGTTGGGCATCTTTCACGGCTTGGGTTAGGGCGCGGCTGCGCGCCTCCAACAGGGTGGCTTCATCAACCCGGAAACTGACCGATTCCACCTGGGTGGCTCCGGCGGCCACGGCTTCATCCAGCACTTGCCCAGCTCTGGCCACAGGCACCTCGAATTGCAGACTGTTTTGCCCCTGCACACCCGTTAGGCGAGGTTGGCCATCCCGGTAGTCGTATTGCGGGTAGAGGGAAATGCCGGTGGTTTGTAGAGCGCCTACTTGCAGCTCCTTGAGGCGATTGACCAGCCGCTCTGAGCGTTCTGCCACCTGTTGTTGTACCGATTGCGCCGTCTCCCCTTGAATGACTACCCCCAAGCGAATGAGGGCAATGGAGTTCTCTACGGAGACCGATCCCTGTCCTGTAACCGTCAACATTCGTGATCCCTCAGCGGGACTGGCCATCGCTCCGCCTCCGGCGATTATGTTCCAACCCAACAGGGCCACCGCCAGTACCAGGCCCAGCCACGCCACCCCCTTCAGCCCTTTCCAACCCCTGATCCCGTTCATTGCTTTCCCCTTCTGTGGTTCAATCCCAGCCTACTCCCACCGCTCCTCAGCCTGATCCGACAAAAGCCCCAGCCACCAGTTCCCTAACCTCACCCAGCCGGTGCGTTCTTGCCCCCACGGATCCCGTATCCGCACACGGAATACCCGTTGATACTTGGAAGTGCTCCCGGAAAAAGGCCCCAGCCGCCAATACCGCGCCTCCTGGCTCAAAATGGAGTAGCCCTGCTTTGCCGCCCACCGCTGCAGCAATTCTTGGCTGCGTCTTTGTTCCCAGACAAAAATTCCCATGAAAAGGGCAACAGCAACCGCCGCCCCTACTAGGGTCAATGCTAGCTCAGACATGGGGGTAGACAGCAAGGCTACTGCCCATCCTATGGGAGTTGCTCCAATGCTGGGATCCCCGGCTGCAAAAGTTAACCTTCGCCGCTTACCCGCTCTTAGACCCTAGATAGAGGGATCCCTGCTTCAACCCATCAGACCGTATGATTGAGGCAGGGTGGTCAAAACTCAATCGGTTCTCAAGTCGTTAAGGTCTCTTTACAGAATGGCCGAATCGAAACTGCGACAACTGCTGCACGATCTGGATGTTGAGCTGCAAAAAACCCCTGGCTTGGATGAAAAGCAGCGACAGCAAATTGCCGCCATTCGCCAGGAAGTGGAGGCGGTGCTGGCCGATCTGGGATCCCCGACCGAGAGCAAACCGAGCCAAGGCCCCAGGGATCGCATCGGAGAGGCGCTGGGCCTGTTCGAGACCTCGCATCCCAACCTCACCCTGATCCTGGAGCAGGTGATCGACACACTGGCAGGGATGGGTTTGTAGGTTCAGGGTCCGTAAAAGGGCTCACCAGAAAGCTCCCTTGCTTGCTAGCCTTGGTAATGCGTTGAAAGCTCCTGCTCTATGACCAGCACTCTCCACTCCACTTCGTTTAACACCGCCCGCTCCAAACAGATTTTTGCCCGGGCACAAAGCCTCATGCCGGGGGGAGTGAGTTCTCCGGTGCGCGCCTTCAAGTCGGTGGGCGGGGATCCCGTCGTGTTCGACCGTGTCTCAGGGGCCTACGCCTGGGATGTGGACGGCAACCAATACATCGACTACATCGGCAGTTGGGGGCCTGCCATTGTCGGCCATGCCCACCCCGAGGTCATTGAGGCTCTGCGCCGAGCTTTGGAGAAAGGCACCAGCTTCGGCGCCCCATGCGTTCTGGAAAATGAACTGGCGGAGCGGGTCATTGAGGCGGTGCCCAGTGTGGAGATGGTGCGCTTTGTCAATTCCGGCACTGAAGCTTGCATGGCGGTGCTGCGCTTGATGCGGGCCTATACCGGTCGGGAAAAGGTGATCAAGTTTGAGGGCTGCTACCACGGCCATGCGGACATGTTTTTGGTGAAAGCCGGTTCGGGGGTGGCCACGCTGGGCTTGCCAGACTCGCCGGGGGTGCCCAAGGCAGCTACCAGCGCTACGCTGACGGCTCCCTACAACGACCTGGAGGCAGTCAAGGCCCTGTTTGAACAGCACCCCGACTCCATTGCCGGAGTCATCCTAGAGCCGGTGGTGGGCAATGCCGGCTTTATTCCCCCCCAGCCGGGCTTCTTGGAAGGCTTGCGGGATCTCACCCAAAAGTACGGAGCCCTACTGGTATTTGATGAGGTGATGACCGGCTTTCGCATCAGCTATGGCGGTGTACAGGCCAAGTTTGGGGTCATCCCCGATTTAACGACCCTGGGCAAGGTCATCGGCGGCGGCCTGCCGGTGGGGGCCTACGGCGGTCGGCGAGAAATTATGGAGATGGTGGCTCCAGCGGGGCCGATGTATCAGGCGGGCACCCTTTCCGGCAACCCCCTGGCCATGACAGCAGGGATCCAGACACTGGACATTTTGCGCCGCCCGGGCACCTACGAGTATCTGGAGCGGATTACCGAGAAGTTGGCGACGGGGCTATTGCAGATCGCGCGGGAAACGGGGCATGAGATGTGCGGGGGCTATCTGCCCGGCATGTTTGGCTTCTTTTTTACTGCCGGCCCAGTGCGCAACTACGAAGAGGCCAAGACTTCCGATCTGCAGAAATTTGCCCGCTTCCATCGCGGCATGTTGGAGCGGGGAGTCTATCTGGCGCCCTCGCAATTTGAGGCCGGCTTCACCTCCCTGGCCCACACAGAGGCCGATGTGGAGAAAACCTTGGCCGCAGCGCGAGAGGTGTTGAGCACCCTCTGAGTCTGCAATTCACCCTCTTTCGAGGCGGGATCCCTGCTATGGCCGAGCACATCCACCGCAACTGGAGCATGACTCTAGTCAATAATAAGCTCAACTATACTGAAAATAATGTATAATATGTTCAGTACGGATTACTACCAGTTGATCTTTCTGTTTACTTTCGAGTCTGCCAACATGGTAGCCAAAGCAAAGCAGAAAATTGGTAGTAAGACGACACGGAAACTGCGCTTTGGGTATTCTACTCAAAGCTTTGCGGGATACCGCCATTCTGTTTGGAAACAAACAGAATGCTATCGCTGCATAGTTGAACAGTGATGTTCAGCAGTGTTCAGCGTAAATGTATCAGCATCACCACCCAAGCTACAGAGAAGGGGTTTATCTTTCGCTGCCGGCTGCTCCAGCAAGATGGCTCTTGCGAGTCGGAGATTGGCACCAAAGCCTACGGCTACTTTCAAAACGAGGCCGAAGCTATTCTGGCGGGCATGGTCTGGATCGACCGGCAGCAACTGCCAGATCACCTAGACGGTCTACTGTTTGACAATGAGGAGCCGGAAGGTTAGATAGGGGCTTCTTCTCGCACCAGCCGCTCCCAACCCAAGCCTTTGAGGGCAGCATTGCGCCGCAGCGGTCGGGTCACCAGCTCCAGCAGAGCCTGGGTGTTGCCGAAGCCGTGGATCTGGGCGAAGGTGAACTCCACCGACCACTTGGTGGTTATCCCCCGTGCCTCTAGGGGGTTGGCGTGGGCCATACCTGTGATCACCAGATCCGGCTGCAGGGCCTTGATGCGCTGGATTTGGTTGTAGTTATCCGGCTTTTCTACGATGGTGGGCTTGGGCACTCCCATCTCTTCGCAGGTGCGCTCCAAGAGGGCCAGCTCAGCCGCTTGGTAGCGTTTGTCCATGTAAGGGATCCCAATTTCCTGCACCGTCATGCCACAGCGCACCAGGAAACGGGCCAGCGAGATCTCCAGCAGGTTATCGCCCATGAAGAAAACGCTTTTGCCCCGCACCAGCTCCAGATAATCCCGAACCTGGGGATGGTTCCACACTTCCGCTTCCCGCTCTGCCAAGCCTTGAGTTGGGATCCCCAATTCGCGGGCAATGGCTTCTATCCAGGCGCGGGTGCCATCCGGCCCGATGGGAAAAGGAGCGGTGATGAGCTTAGCCTTTTTACGGCGTACCAGCGTGGTGGCTGTGCGGCTGAGGAAAGGATTCACCCCCACCACGTAGGTGCCCGGCTCGATGGCCGGCAGCTCTCCATAGCGTTTGGCCGGCAACCAGCCGGAGACGCGGATCCCGTGTTTCTTCAGCTCCAGGGTGAGTTGGGTAACCACCGGATCGGGCACCGAGCCGAAGATCACCAAGGGAGGATGCTTGTGGAAGCCTTCCTCCTCTTTCTTTGTTCCAGAGCGGAGCCCGTAAAAAAGCGCCTGGAGACCCCCGCGGGTTTCCTGCTCCTCTGCCCGCACCTGCTCTGGGCAGCGCTGAGCCATCGAGGCCAAAACCGTGTCTTCCCCTTGGGTAAAAGCGTAGTCGAGGCCATTGGCCCGGGCCACCACAATCGGGATCCCAATCTCCCCCTCCAGCTTCTGGGCTAGGCCCTCCAGGTCCATTTTGATGATCTCGGTGGTGCAGGTGCCGATCCAAACAATCACGCTGGGATTGCGATCCCGCTGAATTTGCAGGCACAGCCGCTTCAGCTCCTCATAGTCGTTGAGCTTGGCGCTAATATCCCCCTCTTCCAGCTCCGCCATGGCATAGCGGGGCTCGGCAAAGATCATCACCCCCATGGCGTTTTGCAGAAAGTAGCCACAGGTTTTGGTGCCGATGACCAAAAAGAAGCTGTCTTCAATTTTTTGATAAAGCCAGGCTACACAGCTAATCGGGCAAAAGGTATGGTAATTGCCGGTTTCGCACTGGAAGTTAAGGGCATTGGCACTATCCAAAGCAGCATTCATGCTCGTCTCCTAAAAACATAAAAGAAGGGAACGTTGCCAACTAGAGGGCTACCAACTGGGGCACACCCACCAATTTTTCGCTGAGATCCCAAAGCAGTTTGGCCTTGGCATCGTCCGCCGCCTCGTCAGAGACTTCTTGGTTAAAGGGCTTGGCATTCTTGCGTTGCCGGTTACCCCAGCTCCAGTAGAATCCCGACCGACGAAACTCGGGATCGGCCACCACTTGGGCCACCCGCTCTCCGGCCAATTCCTGAGAAACAAATCCGCCCGTGATGTTTTTTTGAAACCAGGGGAAAAGTTTCTGAAACAGGGGATAGTGATGGCGGAACAGAGCCGTGGTGGCTACACACCCCGGATAGAGAGAGAGGAACGTGATGCCAGTGCTTTCGTGGAAGCGGCGGTGCAGCTCGCGCATGGTGAGGATATTGCAGACTTTGCTGTCTTTGTAGGCTTTCACCGGATCGAATTTGCCGCCATCGGCCATGCTGATGGGATCCTTAAAGCCCTGGGCAAACCCCCGCAGATCCCCCAGGTGGGGTTGGGGTGGGATCTTACCCCCCAGCTCCTTGGGATTGTGGGTAACCGTGCCCAAGATCACCAGCCGCCGATCCGGATAGGTGGAGCGTTTCAGATCCTCCAGCATCAAGTGGCAGAGCAAGAAATGCCCCAGATGGTTGGTGGCCATGGTCAGCTCATATCCTTCCGGGCTGCGCAAGGGCTGCTTGAGCAAGGGCATGTAGATGGCGGCATTACAGACCAAGGCGTCCAAGGAACGGCCCCAGTTGCGGAACTGCTCGACAAACCGCCGCACGCTGGCCAAGCTGGCCAGATCGATCTGCATCAGGGTATAGCTGCCCTGGGGGATCCCCACTTGCTGGGCCGCCCGGTAGGCTTTGTCCAGATCCCGACAGGCCATCACCACGTGCCAGCCGCGCTTGGCCAAGGCCAAAGCTGAGTATAGGCCAACACCCGAGGAAGCTCCGGTAATCACGACGGTGGGTTGCTCTTGTCCTTGCATATCCAACTCCTGTGCCATTTCCTTCCCAAAGCGGGATCCCTACAGGATCCATCTTGGGGGGGAAAGCGGATCGGACAACAAATTGATAAGGTTTGCGACGGTTTTCCGAAACAGTGGCTTCATCTTTGGACACACTGCCCCCGCTGGCAGGGGATCCCTTACACCAAGGCCAGTTGGCGGGCTGGAGTGTTGTAAAAGTCGGAGAGCAAAGCAAACAGCTCCCGATCTTCGGCAGGTTGGGGCACGATCCCTTCCGGACGGGCCAGCAGCTCATCGGCGATGTTCAGGTAGTACTGGCAGACAGGCTCCAGGCTGGGATCGGTTTCCGCCATCTCGAAGAGGGTTTTGCCCTTGACCCGCGAGACGCGAATATCTTCAATGAGGGGAAGCACCTCGATAACCGGCATGGGAACTGCCGAGACGTATTTGTCAATCAGATCCCGCTTACTGGTGCGATTGCCGATCAGCCCGGCCAACCGCAGCTTGCGGGTTTTGGCCTTTTCTCGCACCGAGGCAGCAATCCGATTGGCGGCAAACAGGGCATCAAAGCCGTTGTCGGTTACGATCAGGCAGTAGTCGGCGTAGTTGAGGGGAGCCGCAAAACCGCCGCACACCACATCCCCCAGCACATCGAAGAGGATGACATCGTACTCATCGAAGGCGTTCAGCTCCTTCAGGAGTTTGACGGTTTCCCCCACCACATAGCCGCCACAGCCGGCCCCTGCCGGGGGCCCACCCGCTTCCACGCAGTCCACGCCGCCGTAGCCGCGGTAGATCACATCTTCTGGGTAGATGTCTTCGTGGTGATAGCCCTTGGCTTCCAGGGTGTCGATGATGGTGGGGATGAGAAAGCCGGTCAGGGTGAAGGTGCTGTCGTGCTTGGGATCACAGCCAATCTGCAAGACCTTTTTGCCCCGCCTGGCCAAGGCCACCGAGATGTTGCAACTGGTGGTGGATTTGCCGATCCCACCTTTTCCGTAAACTGCCAACTTCACAGCGCGTTCCTCCATGGGGCAGACAAGGGACATTATCGGCAGCCAACCCGCCCCCTGAGAACTGTTGCGAAGGATAAAGGTGGATCCCTCAAAAAGCTAGAAGTTCCCAGATCTTGCAAATGGTCCTAAGAAAGTTCCCAGGGCTTCTCAAGTCGATTTTTGATGTTTTTCCCGATTTTAGTTTTAGATATACTTTCATCAGTGATCAAAAGAAAACAATTCCAGATGACAATTCACCCAAATCGGGAAGGATTCAGCTATGCCATGGCGCTGATCCCGTCCTCTTGGCTTGGCGCTGAGGCAGGTCTGGGCTGAGAAAGAATCAAGAATGGTCTCAATTCTGGGGGGAAGGTGGGGGGAACCCTTCGCTCTCAGGGATCGAAGGCAAAAGTAACTCGCACCGCTCCTGCAGAATCCACCTCGATCCTGCGCAGGAATTCCCGCAGGTAGGCACGCCGTTCGGTCTCGCTGAGGTCTTGCCAGAAGGGCGGGATGGAGAGGGTTTGGATGGTCTGGGTGAGGTTGGCGGGGGGGAGTTGCTCCAGCTTTTGGGCCAAGCGGGCCGTCTCTGCTCGCAACTGGTAGCGACGCTGGGCCAGGGAGGCCTCGTCCATTAGTCCAGATTGCTGCAGCTCTTCCAATTGCCGCAGCCGCTCGGCGTTGGCCTGGATTTGGGCTTGCAGCTCTTGGCGGACTTGGGTGAGGGCTTGTCGATCCAGCGTCTGGGCGCGTTGGGGCAGTTGTTCGCACACCTGCCGGATCACCTCCTGCAGGACTTCGGTGTAGGGGAGGCTGTAGCGACAGGTTTGGCAGCGCAGATAGAGGTAGGGGGATCCGTTCTTTTTCCCCTTGCGAGGGGTGGTTTGCACAATGCGCAGAAGGCTGCCACAAGCGCAGCAATGAACCAGGCCGGCCAAAGCGCGGGGAGCACTGGCGCTGCGGCGAGGGATCCCTTGGTTGCGTTTGAGCCAGCGATCGATCTGGGCGGCTTCCGTGCGGCTGAGAAGGGCCGGGTGAGTATCCCGCAGGGTGGTGCCGTCGGCATAGGCCAGATCCCCGCGGTATACCGGGTTGAGCAGCCAGTTGCGTCCGGTGGCCACAGAAATCCGCTTGTGGTGTTTTTCCTCCAAGAAGCGCACCGCCTGCCGCAGGGATCCGTAGAGGAGAAAGTGCTGGAAAAAATCCTGAACGATGCTGGCCTGCCGGCGATCCAGCACGTAGCGTTCCCCTTCGCGGCGGTAGCCAAAGGGGGCAGGGCCGGGGGGAGGCTTGCCCGCCAGGCGGTTTTGGGCTTGGCTGCAGCAGAGGCGGCGGCTTTGCAACTGATGGGGGATCTCGGCCAGCAGCGGGATCCAATCGGCAGCCTTGGTGGGGGTTTGCAGACCGGATTCGGTGACCAAGCTGAGGCGGATCCCGGAGTGTTGGATTTGCAGCAGCCGCTCGTGGATTTCATCCGCCCGATCCCCCAGATCCGACAGGCGCAAGAGCAGCACTTCCTGCACCCAGCCGGCTGTGATGCGTCGGAACAGCTCCTCCAAATGAGTTCGGGATCCCCAATCGTGCAGGATGGGATCGGCCCCTCGCCCCTGGAGCCAGGCCAACTCCTGTTCCGGCAAAGGGGCATGGGAAGGCGTGTAGAGGTAGCCGCAAACGCTCATGGACAAGCCATTCAACTATTGTCACCGCCGCTGCGCCAGAACGGAATCAAGCACCTGGCGAATGTTGCCCTGGGCCTGTTGCAAGTGCTGACGGGCCTCTTGAGCAGAGCACCCCAGCAAGGCCACAAGGATGGCGGTTTTGACCTCTCCATCACAAGCCTGCAGCAATTGGGCAGCCGCGGCGGGATCCAGATCGCAGGCTAGGGCCACTATTCGCTCCGCCCGTTGCTTGAGCTTGGCATTGCTGGCCTGGAGATCCACCATCAGGTTGCCATAAGTCTTGCCCAAGCGGATCATCACTCCAGTGGAGATCGTGTTCAACACCAACTTTTGGGCTGTGCCGGCTTTCATGCGGGTGGATCCGAGGATTACCTCCGGCCCCACCAAAGGGGCAATAGCAATATCCACCTGCTCGGTTAGAGGAGAAGGGTGATTGCAGGCCAGGCCAATCGTGAGCGCCCCAATACTTCTGGCGGCTTGGATCCCACCCAGCACATAGGGGGTACGACCGCTGGCAGCAATTCCCACCACACTATCTTGAGCTTGGAGGTGGAGACTCTCCAGAGCGCGGGCAGCCGCTTCTGCGTCGTCCTCTGCACCCTCTACCGCCTGGGTCAGGGCTTTTTCCCCCCCGGCGATCAAAGCCACCACCTGGGTGGGGGAAGTGCCAAAAGTGGGCGGGCACTCAGCCGCATCCAGCACCCCCAGCCGACCTGAGGTTCCTGCCCCGATATAGATCAGCCGCCCGCCGCGACTCATCCGCTCGGCAATGGCATCGATGGCTTGGGCAATCGGCTCTGCTTGAGCAGCCACCGCTTCCGGCACCCGCCGATCCTCAGCGTTGATCCGTTTCACCAGTTCCCAGGTGCTGAGACGGTCGATCTCGGCTGTGGCCGGGTTGGGGCTTTCGGTCAGGGATCCGGGATCCCAAGCCAATTGTGGAGAAACCATGGCAGCGCTTGTCCAGGCAAGAGGGATCCGCCTTCAGGGATCCTACACTTTGTCTTCTCGGATTCTATCGGTGGCAGGGGGCTCTCCTGAGGGAGCAGTGGAGGGAAAAACTGCGCCAACAGCACCACAACAAGGGCAAGGAGCACCAAGCCGGCCCCCTTCGCCAACGTCCATTCAACCAAAACCTCTGCCAGCGGAAACGCAGCGCGGCCATTCTCCAAAGATGCCCCCATCACAAGCGGCGACCAGCCCAAATACGCCTCAGTCGGCAGCCCAACCGGTGAATTGACGAAGGCGAGCGCCGCCCAGTGGCGGTACTCTAGAAGGTGTTCTAAGGACTCCGTCCCGCTACTGCGATGAGTAAGTCCGTGCAAGCGATGGCAAGGACTCCGTCCCGCTACCGCGACCAGCCTGCCCTGCGCATCTTGATCGTGCGCCATGGTGAGAGCACCTTCAACCTGGAAAATCGCATTCAAGGCCGCTCCGATCTCTCCCGGCTCACCCCCACTGGAGAAGTGCAGGCGCAGCGTGTAGCCGAGGCCCTGGCCGGGATCCCGTTGGATTGCGCCTATTGCAGCCCCCTGTCTCGCGCCCTCGAGACAGCTCGCATCCTTTTGAAAGACCGAGAAGGGATCCCTCTGCACGTTACCGATCAACTGCGGGAGATCGACCTGACAGCCTGGGAAGGGCTGACCTTTGCTGAGGTGCAGGAGAAATACCCCGAAGATTACCACCTGTGGCGGCACCATCCCGACACCCTGGAGCTAGAGGGCCGCTTTCCGGTGCGGGATCTCTGGCAGCAGGCGCAGGGGTTTTGGGAAATGCTGGCTTTCCATCTGCAATCGGCTTCAGGCCCCTGGAACCATGGAGCGGATCCCTCCCAGAGACAGACCCTCAATATCCTCATCGTGGGCCACAGCGGCATCAATCGCGCCCTGGTCAGCACCGCCATCGGCCTGGGGCCACACCACTATCACCGCCTCGGGCAGGATAACTGCGCCATCAGCGTTCTCAATTTTCCCGAGGGCCTGCAGGGGCCGCCACAACTGGAATCTCTGAACATCACCGCTCACCTCGGCCAAGCCCTGCCCAAGCGCAAGCAGGGGATGCGCATCTTGCTGGTGCGGCATGGGGAAACCCAATGGAACCGAGAGCGCCGTTTTCAAGGGCAGCGGGATATCCCCCTCAATGCCACCGGGGAGGAACAGGCAGCCAAGGTGGCAGAATTTTTGGCCACTCAACCTCTGCAACTGGCCTTCTCCAGCCCCCTGAAGCGCCCTTGGGCCACAGCCGATGCCATCTGCAGCAACCACAGCAACCTCATTTTGCGCCCAATGCCCGACTTGCAAGAGATCTGCCACGGCGACTGGGAGGGCAAGCTGCAAAGCGAAGTCGAAGCTGAATACCCCGGCGAGCTGGAGCGCTGGCAACGGGATCCCGCCAGTGTGCAGATGCCCAATGGGGAAAACCTTCACCAGGTGTGGGAGCGCACTCGCTCCGCTTGGCAGGAGCTTTTGGCCATCACCGCAGCCCAGTTTCCTCAGGGCACGGCGGTTGTTGTTGCCCACGATGCCATCAACAAGGCGATCATCTGTCAGTTGTTCGACCTTTCCCCCCAAGCCTTTTGGATCTTCAAGCAGGGGAATGGCGCCATTACGGTGATCGACTATCCAGAAGGCAAGGAGGGTGCCCCGGTTCTGAAGGTGTTGAACCTCACCACCCATCTGTCGGGCCAGATCTTGGACTGCACCACCGCTGGAGCTTTGTAAAGATGGGCTCATCCCCTCTCCGCGAGCTAACAGGACGACTAACAGGACAAAATGTGCATCTCCAGGGAGTGCGCCTGTTGGATCCTTGGCGTCAGCGGGATGAAGTAACCGATGTGTGGTTGCAAGAGGGTCGTCTGCGGGCCACCGAGCCGGCAGGGATCCCTGCCGATATCCCCACCATCGATGCCTCGGGCTGGGTAGTGGGGCCGGGTTTGCTGGATCTGTATGCCCACAGCGGCGAGATGGTTGGCAGCGGTCGCGTAAGCGGTGCGGAGCACTTTCTGGCCCACAGTCGGGAAACCCTGACCTCTTTGGCTGCAGCGGCTTTGGCGGGAGGCTTTACCCAGGTGGGGCTTCTGCCCACCCCCCTTCCCGGAAGCGGCTTATTTCCCGTGCTGGATCGCCCGGAGCACCTGAACCGCTACCCCCGCCAATTGGGGGATCCCCGCTGGCTGCCCTGGGCTGCCCTGAGCGTGGGTGGCCAAGGAGAAACCCCAACCCCCTGGGGAGAACTGGCGCAAGCGGGAGCAGTTGGTTTTGCAGAAGTTCAGCCGCTGCGCTCCCTGGCTCTGCTGCGGCGGGCTCTGGAGTATTTGCGGCTGGGGAAGAAACCCCTGCTGCTCTGGGCCTGGGATCCCACCTTGGCCGGGCAAGGCAGCCTTTACGAAGGGATCTGGGCGCTGCGCCTAGGGCTGAAAGGGATCCCTGCCAGTGCCGAAACTGCCGCTCTGGCCCGTCTCTTGGAGGTGATCAGGAGCGTTCCTTCCCCCCCGCCCGTGCACATCATGCGCCTGAGCCAAGCCCGCAGCCTGGAGCTGATCCAACAGGCCCAAGCAGAAGGACTGCCGGTTACCGCCAGCACCACTTGGATGCACCTGATCTTGTCCGAAGAGGCCGTCCTTGAGCATCGCTACGATCCCCACCTTCGTCTCCTGCCCCCTCTTCCCAGCGCCGGCGACCGGGAGGCTCTGATCGCCGGGATCCGTTCCGGCAACTTGGGGATCGCTACGGATCACCACCCCTACACCTACGAAGAGAAAACCCTGCCCTTTGCCGATGCTCCGCCGGGGGCGATGGGCCTGGAGCTGGCTCTGCCGCTGCTGTGGCAACATTTGGTGGCAACGGGATCCCTGACGGCGCTGCAACTGTGGTCTGCCCTCAGCCTGTACCCGGCCCGCTGCCTAAACCTAGATCCGCCCACCCTCACCCCCCACAGCGACTGGGTGCTGTTTGATCCCACCCACCCTTGGACGGTTTCTGCGGCCACTCTCCACTCCCGATCGCCAGCGACTCCCTGGCTGGAGAAAACCCTGTGCGGCAAAGTGCTGCACACCCATGTTGAGGAGATCCCATCCCGCAGCTCTGCCCCTTGATCCCGAAGAAGGCCGACAAGACCTGTCCGGAGAAAGAGCCAATTCAAAGAGGGGGATCCCTTCCCGCCAGCAGGACGAGTCCTTAATTCAAAACTAATTCAAAACTCCCCGGCCAGAGCGGCTACACAACGCTCACACAGCTCTGGATGTTCGGCAAATTCCCCCACACGGGTGGAATAGTTCCAGCAGCGCACGCACTTTTGGCCGTCAGCCGGAAAAACAGAGACCTCCAAGCCTTGACCTGAGGTTTTCTCCAGTTCCACCTGTGAGGTGATGAACAAGTAGCGCAACTCGGCAGCCCGCTCCTGCAAAAGAGCGTATAGGCTGGGATCCGCTACCTTCAGGATTACCTTGGCCTCGGTGGAAGCGCCGATGGGCTTAAAGGACTCCGTCCCGCTAACGCGACCGGTACGGGCTTGCTCCAGAGCCTTGTTCACCTCTTGGCGCACCTCTCGCAGCTGCTCCCAAATGGCCGCCAACTGGGGATCCCGCCAGTGCTCCGGCAGCTTCATCCACCCCCCCTCAAACACCGAACGGGTGGGCTTGGGATAGGGCAGATGGCTCCAAATCTCTTCGGCCATGTGGGAGAGAACGGGGGCGATGGCCTTGGCCAAGTTCTCCAGCAACAGGGAGAGCACCGTTTGACATTGGCGCCGCCGCAGACTTTGGGCATGGCTAATGTAGAGGCGATCCTTGCCAATATCCAGGTAAAAGTTGGAGAGATCCACCACACAGAAGTTCTGAATCGCCTGGAAAAAGCGGTAGAACTGATAGCTGGCAAAAGATTCGCCGATCTCGGATCCCACCTCGTGCAGGCGGTGCAGAATGTAGCGATCCAACTCCGTCAAGGCTGCAAAAGGAACGGCATCCTGAGCCGGATTGAAATCGTAGAGGTTGCTCAGCAAAAAGCGAGCTGTGTTGCGGATTTTGCGATACACATCCGCCATTTGCCCAAGAATGGTCTTGCCCAGCGGCACATCCCCGGAGTAGTCCACACTGGAGACCCACAGGCGCAGCACATCCGCCCCGTAGGCGGGATCCGTCTGGGGATCTTTGCCGCCGTTAATTAACACCAGCGGATCGATGACATTGCCCAGGGACTTGCTCATTTTCTGGCCTTTCTCGTCCAGCACAAACCCATGGGTGAGCACCGCCTTGTAGGGGGCATGGCCGTTGACGGCCACGGAGGTAAGCAAACTGGATTGGAACCAGCCCCGGTGTTGGTCGGAGCCCTCCAAATATAGATCCACCGGGTAGCCCAACCCCTGCACCTTGGCCACTGCTGCCCAGGAGGAGCCGGAGTCAAACCACACGTCCATGGTGTCCATCCCTTTGCGGTAGGTGCGGCCATTGTGGCGGTACTTCTCCGGCAGCAACTCCTCCACCGGGCGCTTCCACCAGGCGTCGGATCCCTCTTGGGCGAAGATGGCCTTGATGTGGTCGAGGGTCTCGGCGGTGAGCAAGGGCTCGCCGGTTTCTTCGTCGTAAAAGACGGGGATGGGCACACCCCAAGCCCGCTGGCGGGAAATACACCAATCCGAGCGCTCCGACACCATAGCAGTGATGCGGTTCTCCCCGATGGCCGGGATCCATTTCACGGTTTTAATGGCCTGCAGGGCCAGCTCCCGGAAGCCAGCTACAGACGCAAACCACTGCTCGGTGGCCCGGAAAATCGTTGGCTCTTTCGTGCGCCAGTCGTAGGGATATTTGTGGTTGTAGGGCTCTTCCTTGAGCAAAGCCCCCGCAGCCTGCAGAGCCTGGATGACAGCAGCATTGCCGCTGGTCTCCGGCTTCTTGGAGAGCACATCCAACCCGACGAACTGGGATCCGGCCTCGGCGGTAAATCTCCCCTGATCGTCCACAGGGCTGAGAATGGGCAGACCATACTTTTGGCCGGTTTTGAAGTCATCTTCCCCATGCCCCGGAGCTGTGTGCACAATGCCGGTGCCGGACTCGGTGGTGACATAGTCCCCCAGCACACAGAGGCTGGCGCGGTCAAAGAGGGGGTGCCGTCCTTGACTGTATTCCAGGGCGGATCCCGGCAGGGTGGCCTTGATCTCCAGAGGCGTCTCCAGAACCTTCTCCAGCCGCTCCCGCAGATCGGCGGCGATCAACAGCAGGCCGAAGCGGGGAGACTCCACCACTGCATAGGTGAGCTTGGGGTTAAAGCAGAGAGCCAGGTTGGCCGGGATCGTCCAAGGGGTGGTGGTCCAGATGGCTGCCCGCAGGCCCGGCATGAAAGGCTCCAAAACCGGCTGCGCCGCCGGGCTCAGGCTCTGCAGGGGAAAGGCCACGTAGATGCTGGGGGAGATGTGGTTGTCAGGGTACTCCAGCTCCGCTTCCGCCAGAGCCGTCTGGGAGCTGGGGCTCCAGTGGACGGGTTTGAGGCCGCGGTAGATGTAGCCCTTGAGGGCCATTTGTCCAAACACCTCAATCTGTGCGGCTTCGTACTCCGGCGACAGGGTCAGGTAGGGCCGATCCCAGGATCCCCATACCCCCAGGCGCTGAAAACTGGCCCGCTGCACATCAACGTAGTGCAGGGCGTACTCCTTGGCTTTTTGTCGCAGCTGCAGAGGGGTGAGGTTTTCCCGCTCCTGCGGAGTGAGGCTTTGCAACACTTTCAGTTCGATGGGCAGGCCGTGGCAATCCCAGCCGGGCACGTAGCGCACCTTGCGCCCCTGCAGGATGTGGTACTTGTTGACGATATCCTTGAGGATCTTGTTGAGGGTGGTGCCCATGTGGATATCGCCATTGGCGTAGGGCGGTCCATCGTGCAGGACAAAGGGATCCCCAGGATTGTGGTCGGCAAGGCGCTGGTAGATTTGCTCTTCCTGCCAAAAGGCTTGAATGGCGGGTTCTCTCTTGGCGGCCTCTGCCCGCATGGGAAACTGAGTTTGGGGCAGGTTGAGGGTACTTTTGTAGTCCACGGCAACTCGAGCAACCTAAAGGGCGTCTCTCTATCCTACGCTGTCGCCTCATCCTCAGCAGTCCATCCCTCACCCCTCTTGTGGGACAGGGGATCCGAAGCCCACGGTCACCCAGAGCGCCTGGAGCTCTCAAACGGCTCCAACAAACCACCGCATGAACTCCCTGATCGAGAAAACAAGAAAAGATTTGTGCTAGTCTCAGGGTGTCGTTTAGTAAGGGAGGTTCCTGCGGATGCCAGATAGTAGTAGTTGTAAGGGTCGTCAAGTTGGGTTCAGCCGGCTGTGCGCCGGGGCTGTTCTCTAACGGTCTGAACTTAGATCCTTCAGTCTGCTGAAGAGTCTTCACGTTCTGGCTCGCTTGGAGTTCCTCCCGGCAGTCAGGTTCCAGTTGAAGGCCCGCTAGACCGCTCTTTCCCTGACCGCCTGTTGTTGCCTTGGGGGTGGGAGAGAGCGGATAGTTTTGCAGATAGCTGTAGCGGGGCTTGGAATGGACGGGCGTGTAAACTACCCGGCTCCGACCGCTAAGCGGTACGGAGCGGGCTTTCAGTAGCCCTGGGCCTGCTCTGCTCTACCAGAGAACAAAACAGGCCCGAA